>NZ_CP011600.1:0-215092 GCF_001022135.1 Phytobacter ursingii
GCCGAGAATACGCAACGTTCCGGCCCCCAGGGTGCGTTCCACGGCGATAAAGTCGCGGGCGCTAAGCGCGCTAGTTTCGGCGTAGATAACCCTGGCGATCTGCACCCAGTTCACCATGGCGATCACCAGGGAGACGATCCAGACACTTGGCTGGAAAATCGCCGCCAGGGCAATCGCCAGCAGCAGTGCGGGAAACGCCATCATCAGATCGGTAAAGCGCATCAGCAGCCCTCCGATACGCCCCTGCAGATAACCTGCGCTAAGCCCTACCAGGACGCCGATCAGTACTGCAGTGCCGTTGGCGACAACACCGATGAGTAACGAAGTACGAGCTCCGTAAATTAAACGCGAGAAGAGATCGCGTCCCAGCAGATCGGTTCCCAGCCAGTAAGTGCTGTTGGGAGAAAGCGGTGCGCCTTCCAGGCTCAGTCCCTCGACAAACTGTTCATCGGGATCGAAGGGGGTGAGCCAGGGGGCAAACAGCGCGCTCATCACCACCAGGAGAATAAACAGCAGCGAGAGCAGCAGGGCTGGCCGGCGCAGAAAATATCCGACTCTATTCATTGTGCTCCCCGCTTGCCGGACGACATTCGTAGCAGCCACTTCTGCGCCACCTGTGCCACCGACTGGTTCGTACACATTGATTCCGAGCGCAGGCGAACCCATGCCTGTTGTTCATCAATACTTTCCGCTTGCATCTGGGCCGCCAGAGCTTGGGTAATCTGCGGCATTGCTGCCAGACGCTGGCGCAGTAGCATCTGTTGCTGTTGAATGTCATGCAACTGCTGACGCAGCCCCACTGCCATCATCAGGGTGGTATAGATGGCTCGCTGTGTAATAGGCTTGGTAAGGAGCGCTGTTGCCCCTAACTCCAGCGCGCGCTGTACCTGGTAAAGTCCCTCATGTGAGGTCAGCGCGATCACCGGTATTCCCGCCAGATTGATCTGGCTCAGGGTTAGCGGGCTGGCGAATGCCTCCAGTTCCACCAGTACTGCACAGGGGGTGAGAGGAGGTAAAGCCTCATCTCCGGTCAGGTGATGCCAGCGGATACCCATCCGCGTCAGGTTTTTTTCCAGCGCTTCGCGACTCCTTGCTTCACAGTCTACCAGCAGGAGCGGCTGAGCATCTAAATCCGGGGACAGCAGCGTTTTCATTTAACAATCCTCAGAGCAGGTCTGGCTGCAACCGTTCGGCTTTCACGTAGCTCGGTCGCGGAGAGATAGGGATCGGGCATAACCGGCAGCGGTTCGCGATGCAGTATCTGAAAGCAAGTTTGTTGCAACTCAGCGATGTAGCAGGGCAAACAGGCGTGGTTGTTTCGAGCCATTACTGAGCGAGCGCCCGGAGAATCAACGTCGTGCTGACGATGCAGTGCCGCCAGCACCGCACCCGGCTCGCTGTTTCCGGCCTCGCGCAGGCTATTGGCAAACAGCCTTACTGCCCGCCAGCCGCCGATATAGTAGTGGGAGATGCGCTGTGCGCCATGTTGCAGGTGCTGCCGCGCACAAAAATCGAGATCGACGCTCTCAAAAAACGGTCCGCAGGAAAGCAAACGTACCGCCCTTAGTGGCGCGACTTCGGCGACTTCGGCTTCGGTAAAATTACAGCTGAGCACCGCTAACGTCCGCCGATCGCGAAGACAGGCCTCGTCCAGTGCGCGCAGAAACGCATAAGAGGTTTCGCCTACCAGGTTATTGAGCACAAAATCTACCTCTGTGCTGAGAATCGCCTCAATCAACTCGGTCACGTTGCTGTTTCTCAGGTGCAGATATTTTTCGCCCACCACCGTACCGCCGGAACCTTCCACTACCTCACGGGCGATACGATTGCTTTCCCAGCCCCAGACGTAGTTAGAGCCGATCAGCCAGGAGCGATTTCCGAACATATCCAGCGCCAGCCGCAGGAGTGGCAGCAGAGTCTGGTTCGGACAACCGCCCAGATATACGACCTGCTCGCAGCTCTCGAACCCCTCGTAAGGACAGCCATACCACAGCAGCAGGTTATGCTGCTCCAGGTCCGGGATAATCTCCTTCCGACTGGCAGAGGTAATGGTTCCGAAGATATGGCGGATGCCGTGAGCGATAAAGGTGCTCACCGCTTCACTGTAGGCTGCGAGTTCACCCGCAGGGTTGATATGTCGGGCCCGCAGCTGAAAAGGATAAGCAGGATCGGCATTGATTTCCTCTAAGGCATGGCGCGCACCAAGCAGTGTGCTGTTCGCCAGGTGGCTGTAGGTACCTTCTGTGGAAAGCAAAATTCCAATATCAATAGTTTGCACGTATGTTTGCTCTCTGCATTAATAAAAAAGCCTGATTGTCCTTATTAGGACAATCAGGCTTCATTACCTGTCGATATTTAATGGATTCAAGGCTTAAGGGTTGCCCCTGCTTGCATATACCCGACATGAAAAATTCATGCCATTTTTAAAGCACAGTTAAATCAATGGATTATTTATTTTTGGAGACACTTTTGCACCAATGGGATGCGGCTTGCTCAGTTATGGTGCAATTTTCTGATGCAGTCTGGTCTCTTCAACATGAGGTGGAGTAATGCACACCTGTTTTAGTTCCACGCACTTTTTGAGAGTTCCGGTTTTTCAGCCATCAGCAGGTGATCCTCCGGCGTCAGGTTATTCAGGGATTCATGGGGACGCTCTGGATGGAAGATCCTCGTGACGAAGCCGAATTTGCCCCCGGCCACGTGCTTTTTTTCGAGCGTAATGTTGTCCATGCATTACCAACCCTTCTTGAAGAACCCGTAATATTTCTGTCATTGGCCAGCCCTCGTCGTGATCCTGAAGATATTACCTTTGTTGACCCGAAAGATGGCACTGCCAGAACCTTTATGGGGTCAGTTTGGATATAGAGAATTATTGTACGGTAAGCCTGTTTTTTGAACAGACTTACCTATAGCAATAGGGTGTACTCCCGCGCTATACGGCATTTTCAGAGGTTTGACCTTAATCGGATAACCTAAATGCGATACTGCAAGAGCGACAACTTAAAAGCGATAGCCACTGACGCAAAATCAACCCCTTACGAACCAAGATTGGTTAAATAATGCTCTTAACGTACAAAAATTTCCGATCTCCAAACTGACCCCGACTACGATGGTCAGGTTGCGGAGGCTATGGCCCTGGTACGAGCGCTGAACAAAATGACGAAAGCAGGTATGCCTGAAAGCGTGCGTATTGCCTGAAAACACAACCCGCTACGGGGGAGACTTACCCGAAATCTGATTTATTCAACAAAGCCTGTGCCCGTGCTTACCGGGCGCGCATTCTGGATGTGGGTACAGGAGACCTTGCTAAGGTCTTCCCGCGAACAAAGGAATGGCTATCAGGCACGTGCAGAGCGAAAGCACCCCGTTCGTGGATATCGGCAGCAGATGCAGGAAGACTATGAGGCCTGGGTGCAAATGATGTCGCACCCCGAACATGAAGAATATACAAGTACTCCTGCCCCTGCAGAAATTGAAAATAAAGCCACAATCGCGTCAGCCCGGACATACAGTGCTGAGCCTATAGTAAACAACACTATGACAGCTATGCGGAATATGAAAATCCTTTTCTGCCGTGCATTGCTACGTTCTATTAAAAACGGCAACCAGTGTCGACAAAAAATGAATTATTCTTGCCAGTATGTGCTTATTAATACATTTTCATTCGTTATGCTGCGCACCACTGCTTTCAGTTTATTACTGTTTTTATATTTGCTCATAAAGATGTCGGGGAAAATTGCTCAGATTGCGACAAATACGGGCCATTTACTGTTATATGAAATAATGTCACATGCTCGTTTTGTACTGACCAGCGATACCTTTTTACACAATCTGTGGTTTTTGAGAGAGCAGGCAGTGCTCGCCGCAGCCGAACGACCGGGCGAAGCACGCGAGTGAGCGAGGAAGCACCAGGGAACGAAAGCCAGTGTGATCACCTGACGCGCCCTGGTTATTACGAATATTTTCCAGGAGAACAACGACTTATCCACCGGATAGAGTAATAACAAAGATCAAATGAAGATCAATGTGAGATCAAAAAGGAATAAGGATCGTCTCAGCCCTTTACTGGCAGGCTCTCCAGCCCTACTGGATACACTGTGAAGGGTAGCGTATCCATTGTACCGGGTAAGCGATACACTATACCGGGTACATAATCCACTATACCGGGTGGATATAATCCACTATAGCGGGTAGCATTCAGTAATATTCCACAACTAACAGATAACCTGTATGTCAAATAATAACAATGAGTTAGCTTTAGTTATCGAAGAAACCAGCAAGGATTCCGGGGAAGTTATTCACCTGTTTCCAACATTACGGCAGACCATACAACCGAAAGTTTTGCTGCGTCTTGGTGTATTTGTCCCCACACTTAAATCCACTGAGAAGGGTGGGAGAAAGAGCCACAGCATTGACGCGACAGAATCTCTGTCACGGTTATCCATTATAGAGGGTGAAGGCTATAACCAGATCCAAATCTATGGGCCCCGTCTGGACATGGATACAGATTTTAAAGTCTGGGTAGGAATCATCTATGCGCTTTCAAACAAGAAACTTAACCACGATGGCCAGCTGGAGCTTAACTTCGCGGAGTTCGCGAAATTTTGTGGCATTGAGAGCAAGCGTATCGATCGACAACTCAAAGAACGCTTTGACGCGTCTTTAACCCGTATCTCCAGAACGAATATTCGTTTCATGAAGCAAATACCCGGTACAGACGATCACATCACTATAAACATGCATCTCGTTGAATGGACGTACTACGACAGCGCAGCCGGGACCATAATCATCAAACCGAATTCTAAGCTGAATACACTGTACCGGGTGGATGGCAAAACCAGGCTGTACCTGAAGTCACTGCAGAAATTATCTCGCAAGGAGTCAGCCCAGGCGTTGTATCTGTATCTTGCAGAACTCCCGGCAACATTTTACCGGATTGGCTTCGGCCGCCTGCGTGAACGTCTCCAGCTTACCTCGCACATCGGTAACCAGAACGCGATAGTCAAGAAGGCGCTCCAGCAACTTAAGGACATTGGATTTCTTGAATATTCCGTGGAAAAAGAAAATGGTGATTACGTTCTGAATATTCTCAGGCGTAATCCCAAACTTTGAATCACCCGGTACAGTGGACATCCACTATGCCGGGTATCAGCAACACGTCTCACTCACCTTGGGGGAATGAATCAGTTGTTTCTTTCAAGAACTTCAAATTCATAGTCTTTTGCAGCATCCACAATTTTTGCAAGACACTGGCGTTCCTGACCATCACGACCGTCAAGGCCTTCACCGCCGGGTCGGTTAAACTTCACGAATTTGTACACTTCTTCGACCAGCAGCATTGTTATCTGTGCTCTCGCGTATTCACTGTCGTTCTCAGGGTCGTTAAGAGCTGCAGTCAGTGCAGCCTGTAGTTGCGCCACATTTTTCATTTGGATCACCTGTGCAGATAAGTTGATGTAAGTACAGATTAAAAGTCTGTGGTTTCATCCTGTTACTGAAAGACTATCCTGTCAACAGTCCGGATGGCAGACAGGAGCGCGAGCTGTGCGTAGCGCGACCCTGAATGTGCCGCAGGCACATGCCGGCGGAAATCATGCTGAATGCGGCACTGATCTGGAATCCGCCGGAGGACCCGGCGAAGCCGGCTTCATGATAGATGATCGCTATTAACCCCTCCGCCCTGCAAAGCCATAATCCGCTTAAAGCGACTCTGGTGCCCCTGTACGCGGTCGGAGTGGTCACGTCGAGGCTTTGCCGAAGACGGGGCGTATCTCCGCGTTAGCGGCCCGTAGGGGCGCTTACGAGCGTGTTCATCAGGACTTATAGCGAAGAGACTTACAGCAACGCCAATCGTTAGTTACATCATCCATCTTAAAAGCGATGTTGTTCCGGGCCTCCGGCCCGGGGCGGCGGCGCTTTTCAGGGTGGGAAAGGCAGAGGAGTTTCAGATTTGCACTTTCTGTTGCTCTCACAAATAGACGTATGTTGTAACTAAATACGGATTTATGCCCGTCGCATGGCGACGGGAGGTACCTGTCTTTTTCCGAACCGCGCGAGCGTTAGCTCGCTGCAGGGGCGGGCATTATCTGAGCCTGTCCACAGGGCAGGCGACGAACAGGTTATGTATTTAAATGAGAAAGAATAAAGATATTTAAAAGAAGTACAGAGCAGGGGTTTAAAAGGAACCACGCACCCTGAAACGATATCGTCTGGCACCCTGTAACGATTACGGTTGTCGCTTAATGGAAAGTTCCCTTGCAGTTATATGTCAACAAATGAAAATCGAAGACGAAAATCACACCGGCCGTTATTTTTCCGGCCATTCTGCCGCGTTCCCGAATGCGGCACAGAAGAAATCCTGCACTACGTTGTTCATATAGTGAGCGGAGCCGTGCTACAGGCGTGCGAAATCCTCCGGAGCGAACCGGATATTAAAAAAAAGGGGGTCAGGAGGTGAGCGTGGCCAGCCGCGTGTAGTTATGGCCCCGGGACATCAGCATGCGTTCTTTGACGCGTCTTGCCTGCTCCCGGCGAACGGCGTCCAGGTTACCGGTAAAACGTCCCTCAGCAATCTCACGCGTCAGCTGGCGTTTCACGATAGTCTCAATATCCCGGCGGGTACGGTCTGCATCCCGGCGGGCACGGGCACGCTTAAGGCCATGCTCCTTACGCTGAGACTGATAGCTGCGGAACCGCTCACGTACGTAACGCCAGGCTCTGGCGATCAGCTCGTCCATTTCCAGTCGCGGCAGCTGCTGCTTTTCACGTTGCTGATTTTCCCACTCCACGCGGCTGCGGCGCGCGGCCGCCACTGCCACGTCTGAAACGTCTAGCGCAGAGAAGAATGCCGGCGTGAAAGTGATATCGGTCGGGATGTTACAGCCAATCTCCGGATCATATTCGGTCTGGTAGGTAATCAGTCCCAGCTCCGCTATAAATTTCAGTGCCCGCGTGGCGCGGGTGATGGACAGATTGCCACTTTTCGATTCTGTGGCCAGGCCGCACTCAATGGCCAGATTGGTGATGGAGCGCTGGACGCGGTTGGCCAGAGGATCATAGTGAAAGGACAACCCCTGCAACAGCGCATCGATGGCGCGCCTGCGCAGTAACGGTGGCATACGGTGACGCATACCCAGCGAACGGGCAAAAGCAACGTGCATGGTAAAATCAAAACGCGATGTGAAGCCTTCGGCTTTCGCCATCAGCTTACGGCAGAACGGCAGGGTCTTTTTGCCCTCTCTCGGCGTGAAAACCGGATTCGGGTTTTTTACCTGCCGGTAAAATGAGGTGTTTTCAGGTTTCTGCTCAGTCATTCCTTCCTGCGCTTATGTTGCACAGAAGGAGCTCGCTCAGAAGGTCTTGCAGTTTTCCGGGCATAAAACTATACTCCCCGCATAGAGCAACAGCTTCTATGCAGTTTCTAAGGACCCCGTTAATCTTCTTATCCGCCAAGATTTGGAAAGATTATCGGGGTTTTGTCTTTTCTGGTTCCGGGTAGACACCTCATCAGAACCAGATCCCTGCCACCTTATGGCGTGGCCAGCCAGAATTCATAAACGATCTGCAATCTATCACTTCAACGGGCATACGACAAGAAAGTAATACCATTACCTATTTATCGAGCTCATCAAATGCCTGTTGTAATAAGCGTTCTATATACTCTGCCTGAGTCAGACCAGCTTTCTCACACTCAACTACAAGCCTGTCTTTAATAGCGTTTCGCAGATAAATCTTCAGCTCTTTATGCGTAAGTTTTTTTCTGGCCACTGCAGCCTGCTGTTTCTCAGAGGCCGACATAGGGCTTCCTTTACGATAAGGTCGCTTGGTCTTTGTTGAGGTAGTGGCTGCATTTAAAGGCTGCGACATCTCTGCCTCCACAGGATCAAAAAAGGATCAATTGGCAGAGAATACTACAGTTATCTGAAATCAGCGACTTAACTTTACCGACGCTGTGACCCGCGTTGGCGCGCGGGTTCACGGGTTGAGATGAGTGATACAGGTGTTATGAATCAGTACGAGGGATGCCAGTCGGCACCGGCATCCCAGCGGGACTGCCAGTGCGCCAGGTAAGTCTGTGCCAGAGACGGCATATCCCGTACAACCAGTGCATTCTCGGAATTGGTGTTAGCGGCGCTGCGTGTGTAGTTAAACGACCCCAGCTCCACGTTCTGCCCGTCGGTGATGATCACTTTGTCGTGCATAATTTTGTACTGTCCGTTGGTCCGTAGCGGAATGCCGGCACTGGCCACGACGTTCATCGCGGCCTGGCTGGCTTTGCCGAGGTTACCTTTTTCGTCCACCACGACCCGGACGTCCACGCCCCGGCGTTTCGCGGCAACGAGTGATTTCACAACGTCCGGAGATGTGAAGCTGTAGCCCATCAGGCGGATACTGTCGTGCGCGTCGTCCAGCGTCCGGATGACCAATTGCTCTGCACTCCCCTCGGGTGAAAAACCAACATCGACAGAGGGGGTGGCCAGAGCAACACCGGTTGATGTCATCAGCCACATGACCGTGGCGACGCCTGCTATTCTGAATCTCATATCTCTTCCTTTTTCATCATTCCGGCGGATGCTGGCCGGATTAATAACCTGCTGTGTCTTTTTATAGTGCGGCACATTACCGGCATACTGCCTGGCTCCGGTGCCATACTCTTATTTCCCTTTCGCCCTGGCAATGGCCTGCTGCATCACTGCCTCGCTGACCACACCAGGGAGTACGGTGGTGTTTTCCGGGGTGGCATTCTCTGCCGGCATAACGATGATCCCCGGCGTTCCGGTCAGTCCCAGCACACCGGCCAGTTCATCATTGCTTTTGATGAGCGTATCGGACTGAGCGTAACTGTTCACATCTTCCGGCCCGGCCCCGGCCGCAGACGCCACTGACTCAATATCCTGTGCCGTCAGGTGGCCCTCATTATGACCGGTACGGTAAATCCCGTTGTGATACGCCATATACGCCTCTGCGCTCTGTTTGCGGAAAATAGCCAGTCCGCGTCGCGAAGCCTGTGTTGACTCCGCATAACGTGAGGCAAAAATCGTCCAGTCCCGGAAGACAAACCGCACGTCCGGGCTGGCTTCCATCACTTTCTCCATGACCGGTGCCATCGCGCTGCAGGCGATACACTCATAGTCGAAAAATTCCGTCACAATCACCGCAGAATTGGCCGGTCCTTTTACCGGCACGCCATCGAGCTGCATCAGCAGGCGATGCGATGCTACTGCTGCCTGCACATAAGCCTGATTACGCTTCTGCGCCTGACGGGCCTGCAGTTTCTGACTCACCTCGATGAGCACGTCCGGATGCGCAACCAGGTAATCGGCGGCGATTTCACCGATGCGGTCCTGCTGCGCGGCCGTGAAGTCAGTTCCGTCTGCAGCAGAAGCAGGAACAGAAGAAATGAGCGTGCTCATGGCCAGCATCAGGATGGCCACGTTGATGGGGGATTTTTTCATGTTTGTCTCGTGTATGCTGCAGGAATCCCTGCAGGATAAGTGATGCGGCCTCCGGAAATGCCGGCCGCACGGATTAACGTTCTTTCTGAATATGTCGGGTGATTTCAGGTGTCGGGAGTTCACGTTCTGGCTCCCGGCCACGGGTTTCTGCTGGCATCTGCGGCTGCGCCTCTCGCGCCAGTTCACGGGCGGCGCTCTCCACCGCCTTAGACGACACGGTGACGGAGATTTCATTGTCAGCGGCCCGCGTCCGTCCCAGCTCATCCTGTACCTGCCTGACCACCGATGCGGGAATGATTACCCCATCCGGCGTATCAGCAGGCAGCGAGATACCCCGGGGCAGACCGCTACCGGAAAGGGCATTCAGAACAGCGCTGATCGCCGCATCCGGTGCTGCACGGTCATCCCGGGCAAGGACCTCTGACGCCTGTCTCACTAATGCGCTGTAATCGGGTGAAGTTTCCCCCGGAAGAGCAGGTAACTTAGCCTGAATGGTTTCCGCCAGCCGTGCAGCCAGCTCTGCTGTCAGCGCTGCTTTTTCCAGTCCGTCAGCACGTTGCTGCGTGATTTCTCCCGTTCTGATTTCCGGTAACGCTGTGGCTTTATTCAGGGCGTCAAGCGCATGACGGAGTGCCGCACGGTCATCCGGTACGGGGACATCTGATGGCAACCGGCTGAGAAAGTCCTGCAACTCCGCCCGCACAAGGCTGAGCAGTGTCGCATCCGGACGTTTGGCCTGTTCATGCTGGCCGCCGGCCACTCTGAGCAACTGAGCCGACGGAGACTGCCTGCCGGTTAGCAGCAGCACCCCCACATCAGGCTTATCCCGCGCGGCGGCCAGTCCCTGTGCCAGATCGCTGACGATAAGGGTTTCACCGCTGCGGCTTTTCTGCAGGATGGCTGCCTGTGCGCTTTCCGTGGCCAGTTGCCGGGTTTTCCCGGGCGAAATGACACCTTTTTCATGGAGGAGCGGAACCAGCGTCAGCCCGGCGGCTTTGCCGTTACCGTCAAACGCTGGCAGTGCAAGGTGCGGCTGCGGGTATTTCCGCGTGGGCGGAATAATCCGGGCCGTTACGGACGCGTCGGCAAGCCCCTGGCCTTTCAGAAATGCACGGCCGATAGCCGTTTTTGACACCGTTTTCCCCATTGCCCAGATGCTCCGGGCCTGCTTACGTTCAGTCTCGGGTGACAGGGCGTCATGCGCCGTTTTAATCCCCTTATCCTCCCGTGTGAGTGCCTCCACCCACTTCTGGAGACTGTCGGTATACACCTGAACATGCTCCTTTGCCCTGGACAGACTGATGTAAAAGGCCCGCATGCCACTCATCACACCACGCCGCCCCAGCGCACTCTCCAGCGCGATGACGAAACGGCTGCTGGCAGCCTGCGCGCCGTACCCGGTGACGGCCCACGCATAATCGATGTGCCTGTCAGCCTGAATCTCTCCCGGATTGATGACCTTCTCGGGGTCGGTTCCGGCTGAGGGCGAAATGACACCCTAAGCGTTAGCTCTGTGTCGTTGCACGATGTCAGCGACGGTATTCTTGCTGATACCGAGCTCGCGTGCGATCCAGCGATAGCTGCGTCCCTCGGCCCTCATCGCAACCACCTTAGGCAAAAGTCGGTCTGATTTTGGTCGCACTCCGGCCTGACGACCAAGCCTCTTACCACGTGCCTTCGCAACAGCAAGGCCTGACTTGACCCGCTCGCTGATGAGATCCCGCTCAAACTCCGCAATGCCGGAAAGAAACGTCGCCAGCATTCGTCCATACGGCGACGAAAGATCGAACGCCATTCCATTCATGGCTATCACGGAAACCTTCCAGTTCTCCAGTTCACGTAGCGTATTGAGCAGATCGAGCGTCGAGCGCCCCCACCGGGAAAGCTCAGTGACCAGGATTGCATCAATTTGTCTGGACTGGGCAAGCGCCAGGACTTTCTTTCGCTCGGCCCGGTCGAGTTTAGTTCCTGAACCTGTTTCCTTAAATATTCCCACCACGTCGTAGCCGGCACGGCCGGCGAAGGCTCGCAGATCAAATTCCTGGCGTTCACAAGACTGATCCGCTGTTGAAACCCGGCAGTAAATGGCGGCACGATGTCCCAATTGAACCCTCCTGGATTTTTGTATCGGAACGCCCTGATTTATATGGGCTGGCTGTTGTCCAAAACAGACTATACTTCAAAAGGGACGAATTTGTATGTCACGACGCCATATTTTCACCGAACGGCAGCGAGCAGCGCTGTTCGATCTGCCCACGGACGAACTGTCGCTACTGAAGTTCTACACGCTGGGCGATGATGACCTGGAAAACATTAGGCAGCGCCGCAGACCGGAAAACAGGATTGGCTTTGCCCTGCAACTTTGTGCCTTACGATATCCGGGCCGTGCACTGGCTCCTGGTGAGATGATCCCGCGTGAAATCCTTTCCTTCGTCGGTGCTCAGCTTGGAGTTCCGGCTGATGCGCTTCTCACTTATGCCACACGGCGCCAAACCCGTCAGCAGCACATGGACACGCTGCGCGAAATTTACGGCTACAAGACCTTCACGGGCCGTGGTGCCCGTGATCTGCGGGAGTGGACTTTCGGCCAGGCCGAAGATGCCAGATCAAACGAGGATCTTGCTCATCGTTTTATTGTGCGGTGTCGGGAAACTTCCACCATTCTGCCCGCAGTATCGACAATCGAGCGCTTGTGCGCGGATGCTCTGGTCGCCGCTGAGCGGCGGATTGAAACGCGGATTGTGGAAAATTTAACAGCGGATGTTCGCGATCACCTGGACAAACTTCTGAGTGAAATGCTCGCCGGCAATATCAGTCGTTTCATCTGGCTTCGCAACTTCGAGGTTGGTAACAACTCGGCTGCTGCTAACCGTTTGCTCGACAGGCTCGAATTTCTGCGTACCCTGAATATCAATCATAGTGCTTTGGCCAGCATACCTGCCCATCGCATTGCCCGGCTGCGTCGGCAGGGTGAACGCTACTTCACCGACGGTTTGCGTGACATCACTTCGGACCGCCGCTGGGCGATCCTTGCCGTCTGTGTTGTGGAGTGGGAAGCGGCGATTGCTGATGCCATAGTCGAAACCCATGACAGGATCGTAGGAAAAACCTGGCGGGAAGCGAAGCGCCAGCATGACGAAACAATTTCCGGCTCTAAAGCCACACTCGCGGATACGATCCGTACCTTCACCGCGCTGGGAGCTTCGTTGCTTGAGGCCCGCAGTGACGGAACCCCGCTGGAGATGGCTGTCGCCAGTTCGGTTGCATGGGACCGGCTCGCTCAACTGGTAGCGACAGGGACTCAACTCAGCAACACGCTAGCCGATGAGCCTCTTGCATATGTCGGGCAGGGATACCATCGCTTTCGTCGTTATGCGCCCCGCATGTTGCGCTGTCTGAAGCTCGAAGCCGCGCCGGTCGCCGGACCATTGGTAGCAGCAGCTTTGTCGATCGGAGAGATGAAAGGTGTTGCATCGCCAGAAAGGCGTTTCCTGCGGCCCAGCTCCAAATGGAACCGTCATTTACGAGCTCAGGAAAAAGGAGATACCCGTCTTTGGGAAGTGGCGGTACTCTTTCACCTCCGGGATGCTTTTCGTTCCGGAGATGTCTGGCTCGCTCATTCGCGCCGCTATGGTGACCTCAAGCAGGTACTGGTGCCGATGATCGCGGCGCAGGAAAATGCAAAACTGGCCGTGCCTTCCAACCCACAGGATTGGCTGGCAGACAGAAAGGCGCGACTCACGATCGCTCTTAAGCGGCTGGCCCGGGCTGCCCGTAACGGCACTATTCCGCACGGTAGCATAGAAGATGGAACGTTGCGGATCGACAGGTTGACAGCAGACGTGCCGGATGGTGCCGAGGCACTCATACTGGATCTGTATCGCCGAATGCCGTCCGTTCGGATTACCGACATGCTGCTTGAAGTTGATGCAGCCCTTGGTTTCACAGATGCGTTTACCCATCTGAGAACCGGGGCTCCATGTCGCGACCGGATCGGTCTGCTCAACGTCCTGCTCGCTGAAGGGCTCAATCTGGGCCTGCGTAAGATGGCGGAAGCTACAAACACGCATGATTACTGGCAGCTCTCACGCCTTGCCCGCTGGCATGTTGAAAGCGAAGCCATGAACCAGGCATTGGCAATTGTGGTGGCCGCGCAGGGTAAACTGCCGATGTCACGCGTCTGGGGGATGGGCACGTCAGCATCGAGCGATGGTCAGTTTTTCCCGACAGCGCGGCATGGCGAAGCCATGAACATGGTCAATGCCAAATATGGTTCTGTTCCCGGCCTCAAAGCGTATACTCACGTAAGCGACCAGTTCGCGCCATTCGCTTGTCAGTCGATCCCGGCGACCGTGAGCGAGGCACCGTATATTCTCGATGGACTACTGATGAACGAGGTCGGTCGCCATGTTCGCGAACAGTATGCCGATACAGCAGGATTCACCGACCATTTGTTCGGAGCCAGTAGCCTGCTCGGCTACAATCTCGTTCTGCGAATCAGGGATCTGCCATCGAAGCGGTTGTACGTATTTAATCCCGATACGACCCCCAGGGAGTTACGCAAGTTGGTAGGTGGAAAAGCCCGGGAGGATCTTATCGTTGCGAACTGGCCTGATATTTAATGAGATGGTCACTCCCTCCTTCCCAGTACTATGCTGAGGACAGGCTTTCATTCGGAGAACCATCATGGAAAACATTGCGCTTATTGGTATCGATCTGGGTAAGAACTCTTTCCATATTCATTGTCAGGATCATCGTGGGAAGGCCGTTTACCGTAAAAAATTCACCCGACCAAAGCTAATCGAATTTCTGGCGACATGCCCGGCAACAACCATCGCGATGGAAGCCTGTGGCGGTTCTCACTTTATGGCACGCAAGCTGGCAGAGTTAGGGCATTTTCCAAAGCTGATATCACCGCAATTTGTCCGCCCATTCGTTAAAAGCAACAAAAATGACTTCGTTGATGCTGAAGCTATCTGTGAAGCAGCATCACGTCCATCTATGCGTTTCGTGCAGCCCAGAACCGAATCTCAGCAGGCAATGCGAGCTCTGCATCGTGTCCGTGAATCCCTGGTTCAGGATAAGGTGAAAACAACTAATCAGATGCATGCTTTTCTGCTGGAATTTGGTATCAGCGTTCCGCGAGGTGCTGCCGTTATTAGTCGACTGAGTACCCTTCTTGAGGACAGTAGTTTGCCTCTTTATCTCAGCCAGTTACTGCTGAAATTACAACAGCATTATCACTATCTTGTTGAGCAGATTAAAGATCTGGAATCTCAGTTGAAACGAAAGTTGGACGAAGATGAGGTTGGACAGCGCTTGCTGAGTATTCCCTGCGTTGGAACGCTGACTGCCAGTACTATTTCAACTGAGATTGGCGACGGGAAGCAGTACGCCAGCAGCCGTGACTTTGCGGCGGCAACAGGGCTGGTACCCCGACAGTACAGCACGGGAGGTCGGACGACATTGTTAGGGATTAGCAAGCGGGGCAACAAAAAGATCCGAACTTTGTTGGTTCAGTGTGCCAGGGTATTCATACAAAAACTGGAACACCAGTCTGGCAAGTTGGCCGACTGGGTCAGGGAGTTGTTGTGTCGGAAAAGCAACTTTGTCGTCACCTGTGCTCTGGCAAACAAGCTGGCCAGAATAGCCTGGGCACTGACGGCGCGACAGCAAACTTACGAAGCATAAAGGCAGAAATACACCAGTTTAAACAATCATTCATCTGGTTTTGCGAATACTGATATTGATGATACTAACGGCCCACCGGCCTGTTGAGGAACCTGTAAAACGGAAAGGCTCATTGAAGCCGTATATTTTCTGGAGGTTCATCAGGCGCGGAACTCATCGAGGCGCGGGAATAAAATCCCATTCAGACGCCGGATAGATTCAAGCAAGCCAACTTGTCGTCAAAATCGGTGTTGCAAAAACGGGAGTGACCATAGATTCCGTTGTGCCGCGACGATGACCGCTGGCAAAATCAGGCCCAGCCAACTCCTGCGCAAGCTCGCTTCTTACCCACGACAAAACAACCTTGCAGTTGCGCTTCGTGAAGTTGGTCGTATTGAACGGACCCTTTTCATTATTGAGTGGATCCTGGATACGGACATGCAGCGGCGTGCTCAGATCGGTCTTAACAAGGGAGAGGCCCACCATGCGCTCAAAAATGCGCTCCGTATCGGGAGGCAGGGGGAAATTCGCGATCGCACGACAGAGGGGCAGCACTACCGAATCGCTGGGCTCAATTTATTGACTGCGGTGATCATTTACTGGAATACCGTCCATCTTGGTCATGCCGTCACGGAGCGGCGGAACGAAGGGTTGGATGTTCCCCCTGAATTTCTTCCCCACATATCCCCATTGGGCTGGGCGCACATTCTACTGACTGGCGAATATCTTTGGCCCAAGGAACCGAAAGCTTAGGGTGTCATTTCGCCCTCAGCCGGAACCGACCCCTTCTCCCCTGCGGCACCACTGAGCACAATATCGCCGTTATCCCACAATGCCGACACGCGGTACTGTTCGTGTGCCGCGTGGCCCATATCCCGCCGGGTCTTGCTCATCCTGATGCTGTCTCCGGTACGAAGCTCCAGTTTCTCCTGTCTGAAGACCTCAATTTCGGTGGCATTCAGTTCAGCAGGCGAGTAGTAGCGCATCCTGCCCTCTTCATCCCGCAACAGGACATTCTTTGTGCCCCGGTCAACACCCGTCACCGTGAGGTAACGTTCGCTGGCCAGCACCACCTGCCCCGTCTGCCAGGCATCAATACGGTTAAAGTCATGCCGCCCGCCACTGACACGCTCCAGTACCGGTACCACAACAACCCTCTCACCGAGTTCTTTTGCGTCGACCATCGCCTGGTGAATGCCGGCATTGACCGCACGCCGGTCGTCATTAAGCGAGACCACAATAAGCGTTTCTTCGCGCGCCGCAGGCGTCCGGCTCATATAGTCGCTGACAATCGCATCAATCACCGTGGGACCGGGCTGCAGGTATCCGTTTTCATCCTTTTGCGGTGGGGGGATCTCGGTTACCGATCGTGCCGGTACCGGAGAACCTGACTGGCGCGGAACGGCGCCCGGTGACACCCGGTCAATCTTCTCTAAGGCAGCCACGGCTTTGTTCTCAATGACGCTGTAGACTGCACCGCGCAGGTCATCATTAAGCTGACGTTTAATTTCCTTCATCACGGCAATGTCGATTGGGCTGCGCTCCTGAAGAAGCCGGAACGGTGAACCGCTTTCCGGAGACTCCAGCTGTGCCACGTCACCGACCATCACGGCGCGGCCATTGCCCGCCGCGATGGCGCGTAAGGCTTCTGCCGTGTCCTGGTTACCCAGCATGGAGGCTTCATCGATCAGAAACAGGGAGTTGTGATAACTGACCTGCTCCCCGGCCGCCGTTCGCTGCTGCCAGTCCATCAGGAAGGATTTCATGGTCTGGCCGTCGATGCCGATACCCCGCATCTCCTTCACCGCACGGTGTGTCGGCCCCAGCCCGATGATGACCGGACGTACCGGCGCTGGCAGAGTATCAATGGCCGTTTTCACCGCGTTAAATTGTGTGGTTTTACCCACACCGGCGTACCCCTGCACCGCCGTAAAGCGATCGGTACTCTGCAGGATAAGGGAGGAGGCTTCACTCTGGCCGGCAGTCAGGGTGGCAGGCAGAACCGCTGCGGGATCACCCATCAGTGGTGCCACGGTATTTTTACCGGCTTCCACCTCCCGGATGATGGCTTTTTCCATCTCCCAGGTGACCCGCGCAACATAGCGGACCTCACCTCCCCAGGGCACTTTAATGAGTTCACCTTCACTCGCAAGACGCGCAATTTCGCCAGTCAGTCCCTCTGTGGAACCGAGAAAACCGGCCGCCTTTTCCGTCAGCAGCGCGGAAGAAAACGCCACCTCACGCATGTTGGCCACTGCGCGCGATACCGCTTTCTCCACATCCGTCAGCAGACCGGTTTTCAGCGCACTGATGGCTTCACCGGCGTCCTCCCGGCCACTCAGCTGACGCACCAGTGCAAGGGGAGATCGGTTGTCACGCAGTCGCGCCAGCTTTTCCTCTGCCCTGTCCTGCGCCTCACCGGTAAAGATCTCCGCCACGTGCCCCGACTGGGCCAGCATGTTTATCATGTTCGCCGACAGATCGCGCATACTCAGCGAGGCCAGCACGGTCCCGTGTTCATTATCCCGGCTGCCCGGTGCACTGACATAACCGTGCGTGACGTAAAGCGGCGCATCCGTCCCCAGACGAAGCGGTTTCTTTTGCCCCTCCCGCTGTACGGTCAGTTCCCCCTCGCCGACGGCGGTCACCGTAAGACGGTCGCGGGCTTTCAGCCCGGCAGACCTGTCGCCGGCCAGCGCAAACAGCTGCTCACCCTGCGCCACACTCAGTTCACTCTGTGTGAACAGACGCCAGTCACCGCTGAGCGTACTCAGTTTCACCCGGCTCAGCACACCGTCACTGTCAATCAGCGACAGCATACGGGTGTCTTCGTGCACCCTGTCGATAACATAATGACGGGTCTCATCCTTCTCTGTCCGGTCTTCCAGCACCATGCCGGCACGGTAGGTTCCGGGCAGTTTACGCGTCCTGGTGTTCACAAAAACCGGGGTGCGTGCCTGGATCGTGACGGTATCCTGTCCCAGTTTACCGGCGTTCTGCAGTGCTTCACGGATGGCGCCGGTCAGTTGCAGCTGTTCACGGACACCCGCCACTACCGCCGTGACCGGACTGTCCGGTCCGCTCAGTTCCGCAAAGCGCTCAGCCAGTACCTGCTGGCGTTCCCGTTTGTCCTGAATACTGATGACCCGGGCTTCCAGTTCGGATGACGGCGCAGTGAGGCTGAAGCGTTCGGCGCCTGCAGAGGCCAGTACTGAAAGCGCACTGGCATCCGACTGGCGACCCGCGCTGTCCAGGAACAACAGCTGGGCATTTTTCTCTCTCGCCTCGCCCGTAAGAACCAGCATCTCTTTCAGCCCCAGCTTTTCCGCCCCCTCAACGATGAGTGTGCTCTGTATGCCCAGGCTGAAAGAACTGTCCAGCACACGGCTGCGTGACAGGATGTCATTTTTCAGCAATGGGGATTTACCGAGGCTCAGCGCGCGTTCCGCTGAACTGGCCAGCACCCTGACCTCCCGTCCCTGTTCACGTGACATTGTCACCAGTTCTTCGGCGGTTTCGCGCAGACGCTGTACCGATGCCGGCGCATTCAGTATGGCCACGGGGATGCGGGACGCTTTCTGCAGATGCGCAGGCGGCTCTTTTGCTGTGGGCCTGAAACTGACGACTTTGTTCTCTTTCAGTATGTCTGCCGTCAGCGACTGCACGGACAGCTCATCCAGCAGGTGAATATGTGAGGTGAAGACGCCCTTTTCACCATCAAGCGGCGTAAGCAGATCTTCACTGATAGCCTGTCCGATGGCACGGCGCAGGTCCGGCAGAGACTGCTGCATTTCGCCGGATTCGTGTGCCGTCAGAAGAAGGTCGCCGTAAGTAAAACGGGTACGTGTGTCACTCAGAACAGAGATGGCATTGCGCACCGCCGCCATCGCTTCCGGAATATCCGGTAATGTCTCTTCCGGTGCCGACAGTATGGCCTCCCGGGCTTTTGCCTCGTTAATCACGCTCCCGATATCGAAACCGACATCGTCCATCTGTCGCTGCCAGCGCTCACGCAGGCGCGCACGTCCGTCGGCCGTTTCAGGTTTGACGATTGGCGCATCCGGCTCCCTGACAGATTCCTGCTCCGGCTGTTCCACGGTTACCGGACTCACACTCCGGGGGGCGGTCACCTGCGGTGCCTCTCCGGATACGTGGTGATACTCTGCCGCCGCCGGTGTTCTCCCTGCCGTTACGGACACGTCTGCCTCCCGTCTGTCAGGTGACGGAACGGGACTGCTCTCAGACTTCTCCCGACGGCCCTTATCTTTTTCTGTCTGCGGCAGACTGTCCTCGCCGTAGCGACTGATATCCTGCTTGCGCTGGCGCGTATCGAGCGCCGCCACATCGCGACTTTTCAGTGAGGCTTCGTCACCCACGCGGGCGACAATCTCCCGGTGGCGGGAAGAGAATTCCTCGATCACTTCCCGCGAAAAGCCTTTCACTTCCCATAACCCGTGTGGCCCCCCGGTCAGTTCGGTCTCATACCCTATCGCCTCGGTCTTTCCCTTCATGATGTTCCGGTAAATTTTTCCGTAGATAACCTGGTTGCGATAGACCGTCTCGATAAACCCTGCGCCGTGAATGGTGTCCGTGGCCAGTGCTTTCCATTTACCGTCGAGCTCCGTCACGTTGGCCACTACCGCATGCGTATGGATTTCCGGGTCAAGGTTACGTGACGTGTCGTGCGTGAACAGCGCGGCCACCATCTTGCCGGTGGGAACAATACGGGTCACCCCCTCCTTTGTGTCACGGGCGCTCACCATCTGTTCCATGACAGCCAGCGTTTCCCTGACGGCGTCGTGATGCGCCTCCAGCAGACGTTTGTCGCCGCCCGCGAGGATCAGCATTGAGACACTCTTGGGGGCGGAAAAGGTAAAATCGTGTCCCGGACGATGGACATGGCTGCCCTGCACCTCTTTCCCCAGCTCAGTGCCGTTGGGGAGTTTGCCGTGCAGGATTGCGGTGAACGTATCAAGGTCGACCGGCCCCTCCAGTCCCAGTTCTCTCGCCCCTTCACCCAGCCACTGCGTGGGCATGTCGTCCAGAAAATAGTAGTTATCCTTGCTGCTGTAGTAACTGGCAGCGTCGGCGGCCGAGGCCACCGGAGCAGGCGTCATCATCGTTCATATCCTCCGGGATCAAGGTGTTCCTGCATTTCCTGATACGCCTCGTAGTCGTCACGATGACGGAGAATGTTCTTTTCCTCGTCCGCCATGCTTCTGTTCGCGTCGCTGTAGCGCCCTGCGTCGTCTTCCTCAGTGCGTTCAGGTTCGGCCTTGTGGTATCCGGCGCTTCGCACCGTCAGCGTTCCTGCGTCATCTTTTTCCATCTGCATATGCAGCTCGGGGGCTTCACCCTGTGCCGCACTGTCAGCAGCGTCAGCATCACTGTCTGTAACCGGCTTGCCGGCGCGTCTGGCCAGCATGTCCAGCGCACTGAATCCCGTCTTAACGGACGCCGGGGCGACCGGAGGCACAACCGGCTCAGGAGGCGCTGGTACTTTTTCCGGCTCGGGCGCTTTTTGCGGCTCAGAAGGTGGTTGTGCGGTCCTGATACTGGCGGCAGGCGCTGGCCGGGCGACAGGTTGCGGGAATGGCCATACGTTTGAAGGCGGTGGTTCGCTGGCACTGACCGGCTCTGATACGGGGCGCACAGGCGGGGCTTCTGGCCCGTGAGTGTCGGTTGTCTGCTCCTGCGTCAGCGGGATAACGGAAGCAGGACGTGGCGGCGCTTTTTCGGGTACCGGCTTCGGTGTTGACGCCTTACCCGGTTTTTGTACCGGCGGCTTTACGGGTGTTTCAGTGGCCGGAATAGCGGAGGGAACCTGCGGTAACTCAGCACGGGTTGTTTCCGTTCCTTCCAGTATTTCTTCACCCGTCGGGAAACGAATCCCCGCAGCGGCAGCGCTGCGTTCATTGCCGGCAATAATGCTCTCCAGGACAGGACTCAGGCGGTCATGGAAATCGCGTTCGATAAGTGCGGGGTGATATTTCTTCTGCCTGCGATATTTGAGACTGAGTTTCACGACCGGATACTCACCCGGGAGGCGAATGTAAAACCGCAGGTTCGGCATTTTCATGACCTGGTCATAGTCCACAACCGGCTCGTTGACCTTATCCTTACTGATGGAGATACCGTCACGAACCTGGTCAAGACCGTAACTGTTCTGTTCACGGGCTTCACGCCGGCGCTGATGGCCAAGCTCCTCCTCCACCATCTTCGCGACCTCAGCACTCGGTGAACGTCCATACGCGCGGGTGTTAAGCAGGTCGAAAATGGCTTTGGCCATCTCGCGGCCATAAATGTGGATTAACTGGGGGATGTTCTGCACGCCCAGCACAAAACAGCCGCCAAACTTACGGGCCTCAGCCAGTGTCTCATTCAGTTCAGGGATTTTTTGCAGGCTGGCTATCTCATCGCCGATGAACCACACACGGCGTTCACTGTCCTCACCCATGCTCTGGAGCAATAACGTAGCCAGAGAAAGCCACATGGAAATCAGCGGACGTACGGCCTTGCGATGACGGGCCGTCGTGGAAATAAACAGCCAGCTGTCGTTGTACTGTTCACTGGTCATCCATTCACGGATGCTGAACTCAGGTTTGCCCTCTTTATCCAGCCCCTGCAGATACCGCAGTGATTTGGCATAGTTGGTTAACACGGAACGGATAGAGATGGCGGTCTTTTCTATCTTTTCCTCAACCAGGTTGGCTGACGGCGTATTCCTGAGAAATTCACGCAAGCTCTTGAGGTCGATAGACAGCAGGGTTTTCAGGAACTTCTCGATGCTACGATCCGGGTCGTTCGCGAACTGCATTGCGCCATCACTGAAGATGGTCCGGGAGGAGGACACCCAGAACGGGTCGGAATCCCCTTCCACCGGCATCAGGGCCGCCGTCATGTTTTCGTAATCAACCACGTCCCGGCATTCCCGCCACAACACCCAGTTTTCACAGCGTTTGTCGTGCGCACAGAGGATTTTGTCACGCCGCTCATCGTAGTGTGTCTCGATGAAGGTGCCACCGGAGTCATAGATAATCGCGCGGTCGCCACGCCGGCGAATGTAGTCCAGCAGCCAGCGAATCAGGGTGGACTTACCTACGCCAATCGTGCCGTGAATAAGAAAGTTCATCACCTCTGCATCTTTGACCATGTAGAGGCCGCCTATCTGCAGATCCGACTTTTCACCGGCTTTTTTGAGTAACCGGTTAACCTCCCGGGGCTTGTCGGTCAGCGTCATGCCCGAGATGAACTCATCCTCACTCTCTTTTTTGCCAATACGGCCCACGTACCAGGCGATAAGGCACCAGAGCAGAAAGGCCACCAGGCCGCAGGCTGAGGCAATGAATCGCAGATTTGCCATAAACTGGCTGCCCATTTCCTGCATCCACGGGTCAGCCAGTAGCTGTGCCGGCGTCATCTTCGTGGTACACAGCCGGCTGCCATCACCGCAGTGCCAGGTAATATCCCATGTCGCGGTGGTACTGCCCGGCGACAGCCCCAGTAACGAATGGGTGGGCCAGGCTGACCAGTACCAGAAGCCATTACGCAGGACATCGTCTGTCGTGGTAAGCCAGAACAGCACGCAGGTCGACACAATGAACAGCATCAGCATCCAGTGGAAAATCCAGTTGCTGACCTGGCCGAACATCCGCAGGCGATAGGCCGTCATCTGGCCGCCCTGCGTCAGGTATTTAGGGGTAAAGCTCATACGACACTCCGGATAATGCGCAGGGGTAATCCGCCCGTGTGAAACGGGCCGACAGTCTGTACAAGGGAATTAAGTATGTGGGCCGGGACCGGCCCGAAGGGGCTGATTATAAGGCGCGATGTGACGTCTTAATCTCGCTTCATCTTTCAGATTCCGCGCCCCGTTCCGTTCATTACCTTCAGACCGGACGGCGCAACAGATGAAAGATACGTTTAGCCGTGCGTTGTGCGTCATTCAGAATGCCGACCGTCAGAAAGGTCAGCATGGAGGCCAGGGCACTGACAGCGATGAAAAACAGAATAAACACCATCAGGTTCGTCAGCCCCGTCCAGTTCCACGCGCCAGCCCCGGCATCCTGCAGGACGGTCGAGTAGCTGAACAGGACTGAATTCTTGGCCAGCCATTTGATCACTGGCGCACCAAACTGTTCGGTCAGGAATGCCATCCAGGCGGACAGGACGAAAATGAAAAACATGACTTTTATTGATGTACTCATAAATGTTTTTTGCATGGGAATGTTCCTTAAAAATCAACAAAGCGTGTTCTGTTGCTTTTGGTGAAGCGAGGACTGAAAAAGGGATGAGTGCTGACAGGGAACGCGAATGAATACCTACCAGCCGACAGCGAGGCCACCGGCCACGCCTACCGCCTGGCTGGAATCCCATGTCAGGCTGACGCGCGCATTAACCCTCGGGCTTAACTGCCGCTGAATGCCACCGGCAATGGCCGTTTCACCCCGGTATGATCCGATGGCCATCCCGAAACTGTTGTCGACGTCTTTAGTCAGATAGGGAATATTTGTCAGTGCCATCACGCCGGCGATACCGGCATTGGCGCGACGTTCATTACGGTTAACCCGGTCATTGAGTTTGCTGAAGCGCTGGTTGGTATAGTTGCCGGCGCTGGCAAGCGTGTTCGCATCACCTGCAATGCGGGCGTCATGCTCACTGGCTACCAGGCTGTCTGTCCGGGAGTTGATGGCTGTTTCCCGCTGGTCTGTATACGCTTTTGCGCTGCCCAGCGTCTGCCGGTCCCCCTCGATACGGGCCAGTTGTTCTGTATCCATCATTTTGTCTGTTCGTTTGTTTATCGCCGTTTCACGGGTGTCGGTGTAACTCCGGGCACCGCTGAGCGTCCGGGCATCACCACTTTCCCGGGCCTGCTGCTCGCTGGCTATCAGGCCGTCGGTCCGCTGGTTAATGACCGTTTCCCGCGTATCGGTATAGCTTTTCGCACTGTTCAGCGTGGCGGCATCCCCGTTCTGGCGCGCCTGCTGCTCGGCGGCCATCAGGCCATCCGTCCGCTGGTTGATGGCCGTTTCCCGGGTGTCGGTATAGCTTTTTGCACTGCCCAGCGTTGCTGCGTCACCTGCGTCACGGGCCTGCCGCTCGGTGGCCATCAGGCCGTCCGTCCGCTGGTTGATGGCCGTTTCCCGGGTGTCGGTATAGCTTTTTGCACTGCCCAGCGTTGCTGCGTCACCTGCGTCACGGGCCTGCTGCTCGGCGGCCATCATGCCGTCTGTCCGCTGGTTGATGGCCGTTTCCCGGTTGTCTGTGTAACTTTTTGCACTGTTCAGGGTGGCGGCGTCTCCGTTCTGGCGCGCCAGTTGCTCTGTGGCCATCAGAGTGTCAGTGCGCTGGTTGATCGCAGACTCACGGGTGTCGGTGTAGGTATTGGCTGCCGAGAGTGTTTCCGCATCACCGGCAATACGCTGCGATTTTTCGTCCGCAACCAGTCCATCAGTCCGGGCATTGATCGCCTGTTCCCGGGCGTCGGTATAGCTGTTTGCGGTACTGATTGCGACGGCAGTCTGCTGGTCATTGTAATTACCTGATTTTGCGAGGTTGTCAGCATCGCCGGTTATCCGATCACTTTTCTCCTGGGCCAGCAGAGTATCAACGCGGCTGTTAATGACCTGTTCGCGTGCATCGGTATATCCCTTTGCACTGTTCAGCGTGGCAGCATCGCCGGCCTGGCGTGCCTGTAACTCGGTAGTGAGGAGACTGTCAGTCCGGGTGTTGATCGCTTCCTCACGAATATCGGTGTAGCCCGTCGCGCTGTTCAGCGTGCTCACGCTGCTGCTCTGACGTGCCTGTTGCTCTGTGGCCAGCAGAGTATCAGTCCTCTGGTTGATAGCCGTTTCACGTGTGTCGGTGTAGCTCGTCGCGCTGTTCAGCGTGGCCGTATTTCCGCTCTGGCGCGCCTGCTGTTCGGTGGCCATCAGGCTGTCAGTCCGCTGGTTTATCGCAGCCTCGCGGGTATCAGTGTAGCTGTTCGCACTGTTCAGCGTGGCCGTATTTCCGTTCTGGCGTGCCTGTTGCTCGGTGGCCATCAGGCTGTCCGTCCGCTGGTTAATCGCAGCTTCGCGGGTGTCGGTGTAGCTGTTCGCACTGTTCAGCGTGGCCGTATTTCCGCTCTGGCGTGCCTGCTGTTCAGTGGCCATCAGGCCGTCAGTCCGGGTATTGATGGCGGTTTCACGGGTGTCGGTGTAGCTGTTCGCTGTGCTCAGTGCAACGGTGGCCGCATCGTGCAGCTGCTTCACATTCACGGCATCGGTGTCTGCCGTTCCGGTAGCGACATTCGTTAACTGGCGCTCATTGCCGGTGCTGCCAAATGACACGCTGCCTGCCCGGCTTCCAACAGAGTTATACCCAATTGCAACCGCGCCATTGCTGGCGTTTGCGTTCTGCCCGATAGCAATAGAATTGGCATCTTTTACTGTGGTTGTCGTACCAATACCAATGGCATCATCGGCATAGCTCATCTGGCTGCCAAAGCCGATAAGAATACCGCCACTGTCATGTTCGCCGCCGGTGATGGTGTTGTTATTGCCGAGGATAGCGGAGTTGCTGCCGGCACTGACCGTATTGCTGTTTCCGGTAATACTGGTGCCGTCAGCGCTGGAGCTGAAACTGGTCGCTGAAAGGTCTTTAACCGTATTATTCGAGCCAAAAATATTGCTGCTTGTTGCCTCAACAACCGTATTGCCGTTACCGATGGCATTGATACCGTCAGACTGAACACTGCTGCTGTAGCCGAATATGTTATTGTAATTACCCGAAGAGGTAATATAGGACCCGGTCAGGTTGGTTGAAATGCCGGTGGTTCTGAGTTCATTGCCCAGCGTAATATTATTTGTCCCGGTCGCATTAATCGTAAAACCAAACGCGCCATTCCCCGATCCATCAATCGTTATCCCTGAACCAAACGCATTTATGTTCCCGTTTTTTGTATTATTATTGTTGCCAAAAACATTCGCATATGTATTAGCCAGTTGGTTATTCTGCCCCATCACATTCACGTCGCCACTGTTTACGACGTTGGCCGAACCCATAATTTCTGAGCAACTGAGATTATTGACGGTGTTGTAACTGCCGTAAATATCTGAGACGGAGTCAGGAGAAGTACAGCCATAACTGGCCCAGGGGCCTGAAAAAGTCGAGACGTTTCCGTCACCGAAAAATGTCAGTCGCGTCTGTGACGGATCTTTAGTATTGGCCGCATGAGCAGAAAAGCAGATCACACCGACAACAATCAGTGCTATTTTGCTGAACGTAGTTTTCATTGGGTATTCCTGAAATGCTGAACGGGGTTATCTGAGAGGGCTACAGGCGGGGCGTGCTGGAACACGCTCCGCCATCCCCATAATCTGGCCGGGTGGAAGAGTTTGTGGGTCAGGCGTAATTCAGGGTTGGGTTTTCATCCACAGGCGCTCGCCGCAACCATGACAGGGCAACGCGCTGTCATGGGAGGAAGCGAAATATCCCCGAAATAACATCATGCACTTACGCTACCAGCCCGGAGACGAGCACGGTGGACGTTCAGAATGACGAAAGAAGGTTTGTGGCGGACACCACAACCCGGGATGTCAAAGGATGCCGGCGATAGATTTGGCCAGTTGCGCTTCAAGTACCGGTTTCGCTTCTTCGAATTTGAGATTCACCTTGTTCGCGTTCGATACCACGCGGGTCTGGTATTTCGTGCGGTTGCCCTGCTCCGTGCTGGTCTGCACTTTAACCCCTGAAGTACCCTGTTTGAGCGCAGCCACATTACTGGTCGTCACAGGCGCTTTACTGCGTTCTGATATCTGCAGATCGGTCACCATTGTGTAATTCACGTCCTCAACCATTGCATCTGCGGCCATACCGACCAGACCCGTAGCCAGCCCGACGCCGAGCGTGGTACCCGCAGACCCGGTGTTATAGGCGGCAATACCCGCCCCCAGTGCCGCTGCGGTTGCACCCCCTTCATAGCCGCTGCTGAGAAATCCCTGGGACTGGCGCAGATCCATTTTTTCAGCTTTGAGCACACTGGCCTGTACCCAGAAATAAGCAGTATCAGATGAGGGCGTAACACGGTAGCCTTTCGCTGTCAGTTCTGACGCTATCTGCGACTGTAATCCCGACATATCCTTATCAGACGTATTCCGCACCTGAATAAAGACTGTCTTTTCAGACGTTGGCTCCAGCCAGATGGTTTCGCTCATCTGAGTTTTGACATCAAGGTCACGCTTTTTGATTGCAGTGCTCATGGCACCACAACCGGATAGCAAAAAGCAGGCAGCAGTCATCGCTGCCACGAGAGCATGGCGGTGTTTCATGGATGTATCCTTTTTGATGATAAAAACGGAACCAGCGCACCTGGGGAGGCACGCTTTTTCAATAGGTATTATTCGGGGAGAACCCTTCCTTCAGGAGTGCGGAAGGGCGCTGTAACAAAGAAAGATGGATTAAATCTTTTTGAGCAGATTACTGACTTTCTCGAGCGCTACTCCCGCACCGAGGCGGTTAATTTCCATTCCTACAACAATATTGACGATAAAAAATAAAGCAGCCTCAGAAGCTGGAACACCAAAAGCAAGCCAGGGAATGAAAGCACACAATAGTGTTGAAAGAAGCATCACTCCTAAAAAGAAAACTACAACTTTCTTAACAACCTTCTTCAAGTGCCTCAAAACTAATGATTTCTCCCGAACTTCATTAGAGATAGTAAGATACAATATAAGGTTGTTGTAAGTCATGAAGGAAAAAAGCAGTCCAATAATTACAGTCGGTGCAATTACTACCCACCCTTCCGATGTTAAAAAATTAAAAAAGCCATCAGAATATAAATTCTTATACCGGTGCGAATCCACAAGGTAAAAAACTAATGTGCTTACTAAACTGAGAATGAGTGACACTACTGGTATAAAGAAACACCTTCTAAGCAAGTCTGAATTAGAAGGAATAATTCTATTTCCTGACGAAATATTGTCAGCAAGCATAGCTATATCTGCATCAATTTCGGTTTTTGTGAAATTACCCATATTCCCTCTCCATTTAGACTCTACTATGAGGCTTTATTCTGTTGAGCTCTTAGTGTTTCTAGTTTTTCTTGAAAACCGCCCCTTTTTTCTGAGCTATCCCAAATTGGCAACGTTTGCTTCAAATCTTCTTCGGTTCGACCAATCTGCTGGCGTTTCACCGCCCCCTGATGCTCTCCCTTGAGTATATCACTGGACGTCTGAACAGTGTTTTTATTTTCGTCAATTTTTCCGCCATTTTCCCTGACAGTTTCCGTATTGCCAGATCTTTGTGCTCTTACACTACTGGCCACATCATTACGGATACCGGCACCGGAAGCCTGCTCGCTTATCCGCTGCGTACCCTGACGAAAATCAGTGTTCATCATTTCCGAAGGGCCACTGGCAGGCGTACTCAGGTTACGCTCATGAATACCGACGTGTACATTTTCCTGCTCACGGCGGACCGGTGTGGTGGAAACCGTTCTGCCAGCAGGCTCATTACCCGGCTGAGACCGGTGCAGTGAACCTGCGCCAGGTCTTTCGGACTCCCCGCCCGGCATTCCCTGCTGCGTCTTCTGTCCCCCGGATGTGCGAACCGTACCCTGTACGTCATAACTGGCGTCATAGCGAGACGGCGTGCTACCTGCCGGTACAACCGGAGAAGAACCCGCAGGCTCACTCTGACCTGCAACTCGCTGACGTCCGCCGCTGATTGTGCCCCCTGTTTCACCGGATGGCGCATTCCGGACCATTGACGTTTGTGGGTCCGGTGTATTGCGACCTGTCACAGTCCCCTCCTGGCTGGACTGCACCGGGTTTTCCAGTGTGCGCGACGGTTGTAATGGCTCACTGTTAACCTGCTCCGTTCGGGCGCCGTAGTTCCGCATGATTTCCGGCTCAAGCCGCTCGTGCATGAATTCCGTCGCTGCTGTCTGCGCACTTTTCACATTGGTCAGGATGTTCTGCGCATCGCTGCCGTACTTCGCCGTTGTCCAGTTCACAAACTCCTGATTGTAGTTGGCATCCAGGCTTGCACTCTGCGATTGTGACAGCGTGGCCATGCGGCTGAATTCCTGGCTGCGTGTGCTGCTTTCGGTGTACTGATGGTACTGGCTTTTCGCATCGTTCAGCGTGGCTGCGAACTGCTGTGCCTGCGAGCTGGACTGGTTGTCCGTATGGCTTCCCGACTGACTCAGGCGGGTCGAAGTGACCATATCCATCCCTTCACGGAAGTCACGTGCTTCCTGGCTGTTCTGGTCATGCCGGTTATCCCGGCTTTCAGAATTGGTGTCCTGTGTGCCGTGCGCACTGCCGGAAGTATGTTGCCAGCCGGTATTAACGCTGGCCTCCCCGCCTACGCTGAGACCGGTCGCCCATTTACCAAGTTTGCCGGCGAGCTGATCGCCGGAATCAAATTTGATGTACGCTTTGCCATCAGCCCCCATGCTGCCCCGGTTAGTGATATCCATGAGCTGGTTATACGCCTGCTGTTCGGAGATATTGTGGGATTTGGCATAACTTTCCACCGCCGACTGCATTTTGCTCGCGCCGCGACTGACATTTGTCGCCACACTGCTGTCGCTACCCTGCGTCATCGTGTCGCTGTTGCCGCTCTGACGGGTCAGCTGGTTCATCTGCTGGAAGCCACTGGTAACGCTGTGGTTGTAGCCATCAAGTGAACTCTGTGCTTCCTGTTGCGCCTGGCGCGCCTGTTCGGAGTACCCACTGCTGGCCAGTGCGCTGAGCCGCATATTCACCGGCAGGTTAGAGATGGCTCCGGAGGTGTCATAGACCTGACTTCCGTCAGCCGTCTGTGTATGCATTGAGCCGTTGGTGGTCTGGAATGCCTGCGAGCCTGAGCGGTGCATCATGTTGGTGTCAAACTTGTTGGCATTCACATTATCCATCGACATGTTGTTAAACGACCAGTTGCCGTCCGCCGTGGTGGAGGCCTGCCCGCCAGTTGCAAACGCCGCCGAACTCATAATGCTCCCCACAGCCTGCGAAGCCACCGAGGCTGCCCCCTTCGTCAGGAAGAAGGCCAGAATCGGTATCGACATGCTGAGATAACCAGCAATGTTGGCCGCATCCGAGTGCTGCAGTGCCACCTGGTCCTGGTTCGCCAGTACCAGTGCCGTGTTACCGGTTTTCGTCTGCAGATAGAAGTTAGCCAGTGAGTTGAGGATGGCAAACATCACCGGCCACATCTGAAAGTACAGAAAACCTCCGGCATAGAGTTTAAGCGTGTTCAGCCCGAAAATACTGTGGTTAACCAGTGCGAGCGCAATGACCAGCGGGAACAGTCCAATCAGGACCAGCATCATCAGCGACTGGAACATTGGCAGCGTGCGTGCGGCTATCACACCACCCGCACCCCAGCTGATGCGCTGTTTGGTCAGGCTGGACTCCGTGGCCAGGTTGAGCAGGTTCGCGGTGTCCGAAGACCGGGCCGCGAAGCCCTTCCAGCCGTCGCGGATCGCAGCATTGGTGATGTTGTTGCGCATAATCTGCGAGGCACTCAGTCCACCGGCGTAGAAAAAGTTATAACTTTCGTTCATTGAACTACTCAGTAGCGCGTTTGCATTGATCCGGTTGCCGAACAGCCGTGTCGCTAACGCATGCCAGGTGGTGCCCCCAAAACTGATATCCGCGCCGATCAGATTCTTAATGACACCGGCGGCCTGCTGGCAGGTAACGAACTGGCGCCCGCCACCGGTATCCTGATACACACCTCTTAACGGACTCGGGTTGTCAGTAATCAGCGTCAGCGGGTCGGTACTGTTCAGCAGCTGTGCCACGGTGTATTTGCTGTTGAGCAGAATGTCACCCACCACACAGTTTTCCACGTAGTCGGTGAGCATCTGAGCAAGCTGTGGGTTTTGTGTCCGGAAATCGGACGACTGCGCCACAATCTGAGAGCCAAAGAGCATGCCTGATTTTGTGTATGTCAGCGAATCGGGCCGTGCGAGCGCATAATCATAAAGCCGGGCGACAGAGAACCCGACAGAAGTCGATAAACCGGCAATGCCTGCCAACCCGGCCGGCACATTATCCACCTCATAGACCGCTGCCGGGTCAGTGATATCAATAATCTGCACGCTACGCTTGGGTACCAGCAGTACCGAGGTGATGATGAAAAAGATGGCGACCCAATGTAGAAATACCATCGGATTGCGTGATTTGATGAAGCTCGCCATCACGCCCAGCACTCCGAAAAGCCCCACAATGCGTTTCAGTGTGCTGTAGGTATCTGAGCCAATAATGGTGACCACGCCATTAAACGTCTGCCGCCACATATCTCCGCCGTAAATGGTCCAGACCTCAGTCATTGCCGGTACCCCACTGGTAGTTGCTCTGATAGGACGTTGAGATAATTGTCGAGACCTGCTGTTGCAGGTACTGCATGTTCCGGTCGATACCGTCGAGGGCATTCTGGTCGGCAGTCGACTGCAGTTTCATCTGCGCCAGCAGTGAGGTCACCGCCAGTACGTTATTACGCAGATCACTGGCGGCCTGTTCCGGGAAGTTTTTACCTGCCAGCGACTGACTTGCCTGTTTTACCAGCTCCTGCAGGTACTGGATCATCATGTCCTGGGCCACAAAGTCTGCGACCTGTAACAGATAGGTTGGACTCATACCCATACTGCGGGAGTTGGTCAGGTATTTCAGCACCGGCACAGACGTGGTATTGATGAAGCCCTTTTCCTTATCCGACAGACCGGTATCGCTACTGAGTTTGCTGTCGATGGAGACCATCAGATTACGCACCTGCGAAACCAGCGCGACGTCGCTGCTGATGGTTACATCCTTTACGGTGGGTCCCAGACACAGGCTGGACTCATCACATCCATATATCTTTGCCGTACCTCCACGCATTAATACACCGACAATGTCACGGTTATCGACCAGCGGAGTGAGGATGGTGACCTGTCCCTGCGCGTTGAAAATGATGGAGCCCACCACACTCATCACAAGCTCTTTAAGCTGCTGATTACCATCGAACAAATGATTGCGCCCCAGTGCGTCCCAGATGAGGTTTTTATTCTTGAGCACCTGGTCTTTTTGGGCATCGGACGCCTTGCTCGTCACGTTGTCGCCCTGCCCTCCGACCGTGCACCCCTGACGCGATGCCGCCCAGTCAGCGAACATGTTGCTTTCGCCGGCGATGTCCTGGCAGATTTTCTGGTTCGACACCTGTGAGACGGGCCACAGCCCGCCGATGATGCCTTGTGCCGCCTGACAGGAGCTCATGTTCATGGAATTAATATCACTGGCCAGTTTCTGCAGAAAGTCTTTCGCCTGCTTGAGTTCCGGGACCATTGTCTGCAGGGCCAGATCAAAAGCATATCCGGCTGCGTTGGACATTATTTGCTTTGCAAAGCGCTGGATTTCCTCTCCACTTATCATGGAGAACGCCCCGAGGTAGGCGTCAATACCGCCACAACCGGCATTGAGTGATGGTACCTGCATGGAAATAAGCTGTACCTGTTTGACGGGATTTCGCAGGTACACTGAGCCACCGGTGAAATACCCGGCTGCCTGCCCCTGCCACGCCTGGGCTTTTGAAACATTCCCGTCAAAACCGAGGCTGCCAAAATAGCCGTTAAGGTCGCCCTGTACATCGGCGAACGCCGGTGTACTGAGACCCAGCACCGTCACAGCAGAAAGAAGTAACTGACGGAGTTTAATCATGCTGAACGCCTCCCCTGGCCGGTTCAGGTTTAAGACACTGGCGGACAACGTAGTGCCCCAGCGCGGTACTGATGAAGCCTGCACTCAGGGATATCATCAGCAGGACCGGACAGTCCTGCAGAATAGTGACAAGTGTGTCAGCGCTCATGGCCCTGACAATCCGTCCGGCCAGCGTGCCGTATATCACCGCAGAGGTGAGAAAGGCGATGGCGAAAATCAGGCATACTTTTTCGGAACGCGATAACGCATACATGGATGTGCTCATTGTTAATCCGCCTGTATTACTGAGTTGTCAGCGCGGCGCTGGCCGGAACCGGCCCCAGCGTGTCCGGGGAAAGATGATCAATATCCGCCTCAATCATCAGCGCGAGTCGCTGACGAAGCGTATTCACATCGGTATCGCCCTGATAAAGCGGATAGGCCGTGTTGGTATGGACGTTGACCATAAACGTGGTGGGGGTGGCAATCGGCAGGCCATTGCCAAAGAAGGTCAGAATTTCACCAGCTATCGGCTCATTCGGTCCGGTTTTGCGCGGGATAAGTGCCACCGGGAAAGCGGTGTCACCGTAGCCATCCAGTGTATAGGGATACACTTTGATCCCTTCCTGGTCTGCCCACGTTTTTAACTGAGGATCAAATTTCGCACTGTACTGACAGCCGCGCTGCATAAAGACCACGATGGCATAGTCATTCAGGTTCACCTGGCGACCATCGGTCAGCGTCATCATGTGCGGCGCTTTCACCGCTGCCGGTCGTGCAGGCTGTGTCCCCGGCAGACCAAAATCCAGCAGGGATGTTCCATGTTGGGCTTTCACCTGCTCCAGCCGGCTGATCTCATCAGCAACACTGGCCTGCACGGCCACCGGGCAGAGCAGTGCCAGCGCGGTAAGCAGTTCACTGTATCTCATGACTGGACCTCCGGTCACGACGGGCGCGTCGGTACGCGACCAGTTCCACTATCAATGCCAGTGCAACCAGTGAGAAGCATATTACACTCCCGACCACCAGGACTTCCCGTGTGAGGATGACAGACCAGGCCAGTAACTGGCGCAGGCAGTTCAAAATGATGCCGGTCATAAAGAGCATGGCGATAAGAGGGAGTCGTTTCATCTCTCACCTCGCATGGTGGGGAGTATTTTCCCGGCCTTTTCTTTTAGCCAGAGGACAATGACCAAAGATTCCTTCATGCCATTCCAGGACCACCATATGCCAGCGCCCAGAATGGCCAACCACAGATAAACATGCCTGATGAAGGTGTCTGTTGACCGCTGCCAGGTGTCAGCATCGACAAGAACACGTTCACATACTGGTTTCACAGAAGGAACGGGGGGAAGGCTGTCTTCCGGCGAGGTGTTACGTGGTGGAACACAATCCCACACCTTACCGGGTGGCGCATCCGCAACCAGACTCCGGGCTTCCTCCATAAACTCCCCCGCGAGAGAGTTATTAAAGGAGAGAAAAACAAAGCCGACAAAAAAGAACAGTGCCGGCGCAGTGACAAAACTGAACCAGAGGGCGCGGCGGAATGTGCACACCACGCGCCAGGTGCTGATGTTATTCATGGGAACTCCTCAGAAATTAGGTCTGAACCCGGTGGCCACATTCAGGAACCGTTTCGCCAGGTCATCCTGCGTCATGAAGCCGTACGCCAGTGGCCGGTAGTCCTTCGTGGCCGGGTCGACAAGGTAGAGTGCCGGGAAATGGCTGATGCCCATTCGCGCACTCTGCCCGGTATCCGGACGGCTGTCCGGCACCTGCGGGGACACGGTGCCATCCACACTGACCGGTATCAGCGATATATGACGCAGGCGGGCAAAGTCCGCGACCACGCCCGCCATCTGCGCATCAATCGGGTTACTGCCCCGGTAGAAATAGAACAGGCCGTACTGCCCGGCCAGCTGGCTGATGGCCTGCGACTGTTTTTCCTGATCCCGTGCCTGCTGGAGCGGGGCGGTGCTGTTATAGTGCGGATGCTCCAGGTTGTAATCGAGATCCGGATGCGCAAGCTGCGCCACCGCGAATGACTGGCTGAACATTGATGCGCGGTCCGTCCAGAACTTCTGCCAGCGCAGAAAGGTGGCCGTATTCTCCGACGAGGGGTAGAGCATGGCGCGTGTCATCGCCTCTTTCGTATACCCCTTCAGCACCTCAGCCTGCTCAACCGGTGACAGTTTGCTGAAATCCGGAACCTTCTGTGGCGCAGGCACTGATGCAGGTGCCTCTTTCGGTTTTTTCGGTTCGTTGTACCAGTGCCAGCCTGTAAAAGGATCGGCTGGCGTGACCACGGCATCTGCGGGGGGAGGCTCATCGGCCAGCACCGGTGCGACACCGGATATCAGGAGACAGGCAAGCAGCAGTTTTTTCATCATTTCCCCCCCATCTGATTTACCTGGGCGGCCACGCGGTCTTTCGCCAGTTGGGCCATCGTGGACGCATCCGGGATTTTCTGGTTATTCATCAGGTCTTCGTAGAAATCCGCGAAGTTAATCAGATCGAAATTGATATCCTGCAGCTCCGGGACCGTAATACCCCGGCAGTCAGGGTTATCACCACTGCCAAAACTCACCCCCAACTGGTCACGGCGCCCCTGTTCCTGAATGATGCGCGCCAGCTTGCCCTGGAAAACGCAGTAGACCTGGCTTTTCTGGACGCAGGCCCCGAGGACTTTGTGATCACAACGCTCACCGACACTGACCGTGACCTTTTTGGCTTTTGCCTTACCGATGGCCATCTCATCACTGTTGCAGGCCGCCAGTCCGGCATCCGCACCCCAGCCCGAGTCCTTACAACAGTTGTTGAAGCCGGCGAACGCCTTGCGGCAGCTCATCGCCTGGCCGCTAAATGCCCTGACGTTGACCTGGTCATCCCGGACGTTTTCGCCCGCCGAGGCCAGCCCCGCCAGTTTGGCCACCGCCGTATCAAAGCCGCTGTCACCGGCCCCATTGGTATCGCTGCAGTCTCCGGTTTTGCAGAAATAATCCCCGCCACAGACCAGGCCACTGGAGGAGTAGACCTTCTGGCACTGGTAGGTTTCTGTCTGATGGAGACACGTACCTGTTGCTGCATCTGTGTCAGTACAGGTATGAGCGGAAAGCGTACAACTGGGGTTGTTGATTAGAGAAGCACAATTACCGGTAGAATTTGTCCCCGTTACATAGGAATCAGTGTATCCCCAGCAATCGCTGTACTGACTGTACTGGACACCGTCAACCGTAACAGTCCTTGTTCCGCCAGGGTCTGTGCAAATACTGCCAGCACTTGACTTCGCAGTAGCGGTATCAAAGCCGCAACTGCTACTCCAGGTGATCTGTGGAACATATTTTTGTGTCCCTGTACGGAACGTAAACACTATCTGGAAATGCCATATGGGCGACCCGCCGGGTGATGAAAATAAATCCTCGACCATGTAGGGAACGTTCTGTTTGTTATTCACTACAATTCGCAATAATTCATCTTTGTTAAAAGCATTGCCTGCAGGCAGTGTGTAGCTACCTGATGTGTCATACATATTCAGTGTTTGGCCCAGCAAAGTGAGATTCAGGAAATAAAGGTCATTGCTTTTTGCTGCTGACCGGTCAAAGGTATATGTCATAGTTGCTGAAATGACTTCACCAGAGGGCACCGGAACGTCGTAGTAATAAGGCCCTTTATCCCCGCTCCCCTGAAGAGGCAGAGTCTGCCCCCCGGCGCTTAATTTTCGGTTCGTAAAATCAATGGTGTAAGTGGTATACGCATAATCATCGACATATGACCCTGTAATGGATGCTGTTCGTCCGCACGTTTCGATGTCACCCACGTCACGGTCACACTGGAAGTTTTCAAATGTGGATTTGGACACTGCGGTACTGGTGCACTGCTGGCTGGTTCCGTTGAGTACGCTTTCTGAGCCACTCTCTGCCGCTTTGCCTGCCGTGATGAACGGCGCATTCGGATCAATGACCGGCGACGGGTTTTTGGTGCTGGCGTCAATGACGGCCTGACCGGCATTACTGCCCAGCAGGGCAGACTGGCCTTTATCACTCAGCCCGCTGTCCCCGCCTCTGACACCCCCGTAGTAGTTTGTCTCGGACGGATTACTGGTGTATCCCGGGATAGCGCTGTTCACGGCATCGGTGTTCTTTAGTGCAGACGTCCCCTGTGATGCGCTGCCTTTCCCGAAACTGGACCCCGCCTTATAGGCATCGCTGTTCGCATCCGCAAAGGCCAGTCCGCTGAACAGCAGAACGAGAATAGCGAGAGACATTTTCATCGGGCCGCCTCCAGCAGTTTGCGCGCCGTGGCGGCGCAGTCGCCCTGTTCTGCGATTTTACCCAGCGCATCGCGCAACGGCAGGCTGCCCCGGATAACGTCGTAATGCCCCGGGCAGGTGACAACCAGCGCCGGCACCGCCGTAATGTGGTAATCGCTGTACAGCGTCGGGTCTATCTGCACCCCGACATTTTTATCTTCCTTCGTCAGCTCAAACATCATGGCGGCCGTCTTGCGAAAATCATTATCGACGAGGCCACGCAATGTGGCCGGTATCTTTAATCGCGCTGCATCCTGCAGCATGGGCAACAGACCTTCCCGGGGGATACCGAGGCTGACAAAGTAAATGGCATCCGGAGTGCGCTGTTCTCCCCCTCCCTGCGCAGTCTGGTCATTGCGAATGCCCTGCTGCAGTTTCTCCACCAGGTCCTGTTGCGCGGGCGGCAGGGTCATCGTCTGGCCCGCCAGTGAATTTTTAAACTCCTGCAGGGCATTCTGCTGCTGTTTCATCCATTCGCGGTCCCGGCCGTTAACGGCAACCTGATCGCTGGCGAAAGAAACGGACATGCTTAAGAGCAGGCCACTGGCGAACAGGGCCTGAAAACGGCGTGTATTCATGATCGGTTCCTACAGAAAGACGCAGTTGCGTTTGCGCCACATCAGATAGCCAAAATTCTTTTTGGACTGCGGAGTGTTGTGCGTGGTGCCCCACAGCTGCGTACTGGCGCCGAAGGGGTGACAGCTCGACGTCTCGGGATACATGTTCACCATCTGGTAGCGCCATCGCTCTTTCGGAATGATGGGCGACGGATATTGAAAACAGACGGCGGTGTCTGCCCCCACGGAATTCATCACCAGGCCTTCCCGGTGCAGTTTGTAGGCCATACGCTCACTGACCAGCAAGGAGGATTCGAGCGGCGAAAACTCACCACTGGTATAGCCCGTGAACGGGTACATCGAGCCCTGTGCACCGGCGCACCAGAACAGGGGAGACAGGGGCAAACCGGCAGAGCTGGCAGCGGCATCTGCGGCACAGGCAGCCTGAGCAATCAGGTTGCCAAACAGCGCGGCTTCCGGGTTGATGATCATCGAGAGCGTGGAGTCGTTCCACATCGGGTCGACCTCAGACAGATACGCAATGTCCATGTCCCCGGTCTGCATGCAGCCGATACTGGTGATAATGTTCAGCCAGAAAATCAGCGGGTATTTATACCAGTGGACGTGGTAGAACGCGCCCGCAGCGGGCCGGTCACTCTGTCCTGCCGTGCCTGTACCGGTCCTTCCCAGGTCAATCTTGAAGCCCCCCATATTGACCATCACGCCCGGTTCCCGGGTTACGTCCGTCATGGCCATCGGTTCCCAGAATCCAATAGCCAGCCCGATGCGATAGAGAATACCGACCGGGCAAATCTGGATGGGTGACGCGGGGTTATTGGTATCCGGTTGCGGACCGGACGCCAGTTGGATACTGCCCAGCGTCATCGGGAACAGGCATTTCCAGCAGACGTCTGAAATGGGGTTCACCCAGCGGCCGTCACCGGCATTACTCCCCGCCGCCATCACCGGTTTTGCCAGCATGGCGGAGAAGAGCAGGCAGGTGATCAGCAAGAAACGCTTCATGAGGCGGCCTCCTCCCGGCGGCGCAGCCAGATACAGACGGCTCCGTCATCCATATCGTGAATACTGCCGGTAAACCAGCCTCCACCGGCGGGAACAGAGGGCTGCCAGAGACTGCAGTTACCGGTTTTCCAGAATGTGTCCATCATCCAGTCCGGTACATCGTTTTCCATCCAGACGGTTGCTGACTGCAGGTGGTGTTCTGCAAGCCAGGCTTCAAACTCACCCGGGCGCGGAAATTCACGCGAGTCAGACGGTGAAAAAAAGTCAGGGTGTGTCCAGCCGCCCCAGCGATCGCGCACGACCGGCTGAGCCGATATTTCAGCAGGTTTGGTCATAATGGTGGATTCCGTAAAAACAGCAGAAGAGGGTAAGAATGGCTCTGGGTAAACGGCCTGTACCGTTATTGTCCGGTCAGCCCGTTCGTGGTGCAGGTGTTCACTTCCTGTCTGACGACATACCAGCCGGTCGATTCTGCCGCCTGGCAGCACCAGTCGGCCCAGCTTTCCGTATAGCCGTCATCAGCGGCCTGCTGCAGTATCTGTTCAAGGGCCTCGCCCCTGCGGGACGGCGAAACATACCGCTCACGTGCCCGTACTATGGTGGCCCCCACGCGCCTGCGGGCGTCAGGGGACAACACCACTTTGTCATGCGCCGTCCTGCGCAGCGCATAACCTTCCTCATCCAGCGCATCACTGAATGCGGACAGAAGTGACTGCCAGTAAGCGGCATTCTGATCTTCTGCTGCACGGACGGCCATCTCCCGGCTGCCAAACGTCAGGGCCACAGGGGCGGGCTTTCCATACTTCATATCAGCGGTTTTCCGGCGTCCGGTAACCACGCGACCAGTACGCAGGATAACAATGGCCAGTGCCAGAAGAACAACGAAAAGCCCGGCGGCCGGAAGATGCCCCATCAACTGACTGAACGCGTTGATGCCGTCAGGAGAAAGAACGGTTTCGGCACGACACACCGGCGTTTGCGAAAACTCTGCCGGAACGGGCCGCAAAAGCGCTCCGTCATCAGGCGGCTTCATGACCGTCTGCGTCGCGACCGGCAGCTCCGGGTATTCAGTTGACATGCGATCCTCCCTGGCCCGTCAGGTATCCCATGCCGTGCCGGCGGATGACGTCGCTGACATCTTTCTCATTCAGCGAAGCGATAACGATGGCGGTTCTGACATCGCTGCTGCAGGCCAGCAGCACCTGCAGTGCCGCCCGGATAATCACCGATTCAGTGTAGAGAGGATGTTCCTCCGTCATACTGCGCAGACCGTCTTTATCAGCATCATTAATGCGCACGGTAGTGGCATGACGCTTAACCTGCTCAGGGGCAAGTGGCCCCCGCGTGTTGTGACTCATTTCAGTGCCACCTCCTCCACCTTAAGCCAGCGGTCATCGCGTGTAATGCGGACCGGTGTATGCTCAAAGCCGAATTTTGTTGTTAGCGTGCCGTACTGATCGAAGTACACCGGCTCGTCCAGCGCCAGACTGGTATCCCGGATGTTTCCGTTCACCAGAATGACTTTGAAATTTTGCTGCCCGGACAGCTGCTGCCTGATCCACGTCATCTGCACCGGATTGTCGCCATCAATGAAATACAACGTCTCACTGAACGGCACCTTATCCAGCGGATTCACCCGGTCACCTGCCCGTGCGATGACATTGCCGCGCATATCCCGGATGGTTTCATTTACCGTGAAAGTCGGGTCATAGCGGAATGCCCTGTCCTTTGTGGCGGGAGTGAGCCCTGCCACCGGTTCAGGACGCACCGCGTGGGCTTTCACCCGCGCCTCGGCTTCCCGCTGTATCCTGTCCAGCTCGCCACTTTCCTTCATTCCTTCCAGCCGCTGGCCGATAAAAGCCAGCAAATCAGGCTCTGTGACAGGAAACAGGTGGCCGAGGGTACCGAGGTCTTTCGCACCGGCGGGCAGTGACAGCATCGCGGCAAGCACGATGGCCACAGGGCCGGCTCTCATGGTGCCCCCTGCATCTGACGTGCGATGTCCGCCTGTATTTCCGGCGTGATGTCCACCGCGCCCGATACCACCGCACCTTTTACCAGAATGATGCCCCCGTGCGTCGCCTGCCAGCGGGTCAGACTCGCATCCAGCGACGCCCCGAAGCGTTTTGTCAGCGCCTCTAGCGCTTCTTTTGTCAGCGAAGACTGTGCCGTCTGCTGCCTGAAGGTATCGATGGTGCCCTTCATATCGAACACCACATACGCCGGCTGCATCATCGTTGTGACAAGCACGCTGATGCAGGCACTGAGCATAAGAACCAGCACAACACACGCGGCAATGTAAACGCTGCGCCTGCGCAGTAAGGAACGTTTACGCGGGCGGTTTTCGTCCGTGAGACGCTCTACAGCATCCGGCGCACTGTGCTCCGGCACTGAAACCTGAGTATTTTCGTCCTGCATATTGGGTACTCCTCTTATACGCTGGTCAGTCCGGCCCAGCGTTCCAGTTCCTGCATTTCGGTCTGATACATATGCGGCTCGCAGGCCAGCAGATAAGCCGCTTCCTCACTGGTTGCCCCCGCCGCCTGCGCATCACTCATGTACTGATAGTCTTCCCCACGGGTACTGAACATCGCGCGCGTGACCGGGTCCACAAACACCCGGTGGAACGAACTGTATTCCCCACTCGAGATCATGACTGAACTGAATCCCGTATCACGTGCTGGCTGGAAGCCACGGATAACCTGCGTTTCCATCTCGCTGAACTGGTCCGGGTTGGCGTTAAGGTAAGTTTTAAAGGCTTTGGCGTCCTGCAGGAGGGTGACTTTCGTTCCTGAGCAGTCCCACGCCGCTGCTGCTGCCGGCGGTGCGGCCTGATCTTTGGTACCGGTGAAATCCTTGATGCCCTGCGTGATAGTAATGAATGCCCCACGATGGCGGCGAACCGTCCGGTAGCCGGTTTCGATAAAGCGAGCGGCATGCGGGTTAGAACCACTGAACAGACGCCAGGCTTCGTCGATAATGGCCACTTTTTTCAGGCTGCGCGGCGAGTGGTACATCTTTTCCTGTATCGCCAGAATCAGCGAATAGAGGATAGCGGAGAGCAGGTGAGGCTGATTTTCCAGACTCAGCAGCTCCAGCACGGCAAAGCGGGTATCACCATCGAGCGTCGGGCTGTCCGAATTGAAATAATCGCCATTTGCCCCCCAGGTACACCACCGGTCCAGTAGCAGCACCAGTTCGTTGATGCGGTTCATGATGGTCGGCTGGTCACCGTACTCTTCCCTGACGGCAGGAGACTTCATGTACAGCACCACGTCGTCGATACGGGCTTTGTTCTTTTTAGCCTCGAATGCCGCCACCACGCCTTTAAGCAGGATGGTTTCACTGACTTTATCCAGCGGCTCATTAGGACTGGCCAGTACCGTCAGAAGCCCCTGAACCCCTTCTGCTGATTCTTTAATGTCGCGTATGTTGGCAAACGGGTTAAAACGCAGCGTGGCCCCGTCCAGATAGGCACCGCCCGCCTGTTTACAGAAGTTGCGGTAACTGCCCCCCATGTCGATAACCCAGCCGAAGCCTCCGGCATTCAGTACCTGCCGCAGAATTTCCTGGATAAAGAAGCTCTTGCCCGCGCCGGTGGTCCCGGTGACCGCGATGTTAAAGTTGGTGGCACCGTTGCTTTCGCTGAACATGTCAAAGAACGCCAGCGCATTGCGATAGGTCGGTAGCGGACTGCCGGACGCCGCCATCTGCCGCTCTGCCACCACCGGCATCAGATTGACGGCATTGAAGCTTTTGCAGCGCAGCGTGGCATTCATGTGCTTCATATCGTCCCACAACCCTTCCTGCATCAGGAACGGGAACGTGGTGAGCCAGTTACGCAGTTGCTGATAGCGCGGAGCGGATATCTCCAGGTCATTTTTGCGGAACACGTTGATGGCCGAGAGTTCGCAGGCCTGTTGTTTGCTGTCATCATCCGGGCAGAACAGCGTCAGGTTCAGACCAAAACTGCACATTGCGATTTCGTTACTGGCCAGTCCCATACGCAGGTCGCGCCACTCTTCGTAAGTACGCTGCGTATTGGGAAACAGTTTGCCGTAGGAAGAGTTGGCCTTTTTGCCCATATCCTGTTCCCTGCGGAACGCCTCGTTCTGGCTGCTGACCTGATCTTCAACACAGATGGTCCAGCTCAGCAGGAACGGACAGGGGATACCGAGGTCCGGGAAGCGCATGTTCTGCAGATTGTCTGCTGCCTGCCAGAGTGCAAACTTTTTCGGCACTTTGGTCAGTTGCATATTCACCACCCGCGTACTGGCAACGGTGGTATCGCCCTCGTCCCCCATGATCCTGTCACCGGGCTGGCGTGAAGTGGTCAGGCGCAGGTAACCCGGATGCACTTCCATTTCGGTACTGTGGTCCACGCACTGGCGGTGCAGCTCCTGATCCGGGTTCCAGTTTTCATCACCGGCATTGACCTGTCCGGGACGATAATTGATCTGCTCGCGCAGAACGGTCAGGAACTCCGCCGCACCGACACGGCGGGTGTCCATGTGGGCCGCCATCATCGACACGCGCAGGGTTTCACGTATCTGCGCCACTTCATCCATCACCTTTAATCCACCCGTTCCCGGATGGGCATACACCAGAAAGACTCGGTAACTGCGCAGATAGAGCGGATATTCCCGGTTATTAACCAGCCCTTTCAGCGCTGAACGCTCCCAGTAGGCTTTGGTAATGGCGTTAAGGCGCGGGGCCATATCGCCTTTCCACATATCGCGGCTGAGGCCGTTTTCCAGCATGTCACCCACGCACTTACTGGCCACCATTAGCACCGTGACCGGTGTTTTACGCGGCAGTTTCTTGCGCAGCAGATCATCCAGCGCCTGCACCACCTGCTGGTTGGCCCCGGCGAGGGGGGCCACTTCCATAATGAACCCAACCGATCGGCTGTTAATAAACAGGTCGGATTTCTCATCATATTCGCGGTAGGGCAACAGACTGGTTATAGAAGGATAACTGAAGGTTTCCTCCAGCTTCTGACGCGCCGCTTTTGCGCCACCCTCATCGCGACTGCTGCTGAGGATACCGGTGAGGTGTTCGATAACATTACTGAGCATCCTGTCCTCCCCGGCGCTGAGAGCACGGACCAGTCAGACCGTCAGCTAACACGCGTGTTTTTCCCATGCCGCAGCGGCCACAGATAACAACGTTGCTGTCAGCAGACTCACTGGCTGTGAGGTCTGCCCGGGACCGGTGATGATGGTACAGCGCCTGTGCTGAGGCTTCGGTGACCAGAATGTGTGAAGACAATAACGCCCTTCTGCCCGTATCGGTTCCGGTACGTGATGGAACAGATACTGTTGTTCCCATACTGAGAATGCGCTTTTTCATTATTCCCCCTCATGGATAACCCGGAAATCATCGTTCCAGCGTGATTTTTGTTTCACAAACTCCACAACAGCGGGCTGATGGAAACTGTCCTGCTCATCCACCCAGGGGGCTATCCAGAGCCGTTGTGTGGTATCCGGGATACGCATGGCCTCGACCTGCCCCGGCCCGCTGTACCCGGAAGGGGTGATGCTGCCGTCGGGTATGGCTACCGGCCGTATCGGGGCGGTGGAGGTGGAGGTGTGAAGCCTGCCGGTATTCACTGCCTGTCCGGCAACGGGACGCGGCGCAAGGGTTGCCACACTGACGGGACGAGCGGGGTTAATGGCAGGCTTCACATTGCCGGGCGTCGCCAGTGCCTCAGCCGCAGGCTTTGGGTTGCTGCCCTTCGCCGTATTCAGATCGTCCAGACTCTGGTGTTTTGAGGCCAGATGGCTGGCGTCAGACATCGACAGGCACTGGTCGGTGGCGGTTTTGTTGCAGTCGAAATCAGAATTCATACCGGCGCAGCCGGTTAAAGCGCCGCACAGCAGTGCGGCACCCAGTAATTTGTACATGGGTGTCTCCGGGTGTTATGGGAGGAGTTAAAAAAGAAGATTGTCTCGGGGGGATTAATTAATGAAAAAATTCCTGCATGTCAGTTCGTAGTGAGATAAAGCCCGCCTCACCGGTGGCATTGTTCACGACCCGCCTCCCCGGTGGGCTCCGGAGCGTTGTCCAGAAAGCGCAACGGTCTTTTATCTGACGGAGACACGGTTCCACATTCTCTTTCATACCAGCATTCAAGATCCTGCAGTTCAAGGTGTCCCTTTTGTCGTGCGGTCTCCTGCAAATCATGCCAGGCCATCATGTTACGGGGCTGATACGCAGACAGTCTGAAATCCAGCGTGTGACTCCATGTTTTCAAGGCAGTGGCTGGCAAATTCCAGGCGATAAGCCCTGACCCGAAAACGAAAAGCGACAAAAACAGAGCCGCGTTAACCGGGTGCACAGGTAACTTCATGGCAGTCCAGAAACCCATTGCAGCGAGCGTAATCAGGATAATCCAGAACCGCCTGATGCCGGGTGGGGAACCGCCTGCACGCCACTGTCTGATATCACTGCTTATCTGGCCCAGCGTTTGAGCGTTAGTCTTTTTTTTCACGACGTTCCCCCTCCGTTAATGTCAGTCAGCCGGTTCATGCTGCAGCCTCTCTCGCGACAATATGAAAGCGCATGCTGCTGTTTACCGGGACGCGCACCTGCTGATTCATCAGGTTCAGGAGGAGCATGGCCCGCTTCATGCCGTCCGGTTCATACCACACGGCTTCGATACCTTCGAATGCACCATCACGGAGCATCACCCGGTCCCCGTGCTGTGGGGCGACTGTCTCCGGTGGCGCACTGCTCCAGCCCTGGCTGAGTTGTGTAATCACGCTGTCCGGTACCACGGAAGGCAGGCCACCGAAGCTGATGAGCGTCGAGATACCACGCGTGGCTTTGATGGCCGTGGTGTGCACCACCTCCGGGTCAAAACGCACAAATATGTAGTTCGGGAACATCGGCTGCGGCGTTACCCCCCTGACCCTGCCATTGTGCAGGCGGACCTCGGAGAGCATCGGCAGCAGGCACGTCACCCCCTGACTCTGCAGCTGTTGTTGCGCCCGCTTTTCCTGGGCGAACTTCGTCTGTGCCACATACCAGTTTTCCATCACGTCCCCTGTCAGTTAATGGTGTCACCGAGACGAAGCTGGCTTGCCTGCCGCAACACTTCATCCGGATTCAGCACCGGTGCGTTGTTGCTGTTGCTGGCATTCGTCGCCGGGGTGGCCGCCGCGGTCTGCTGGGAGGCCGTCTGTGCACCGGTTTTCTTCTCTTTTTCTTCTTCCGCATCCTCAATGGTTTCCAGGCGGAAGCCCTGCTGGAAGACCACCGTCACGGCATTACCAGCCCCGATATCAATCACCGGGTGATACTGCTCAGCACGTTTAATCCAGTACTGGCTCAGTGTGTCAGCCGCCTTACTGGCCCCGCCGCCAAATCCCTGCTTGAGGATGTCGCCGGCACCGACGGAGGCAGAACCACCCAGCCCGACAGTCGGCGTGGCTGCAGACTTAATACCCTCGCCGAAGCCTGATAACAGCCCGGCCGCACCGGCGTTGGCGATGATGGCACCGTTACGCATCACCGGCTTGCCACGGATACCCTGTTTGCCCTGGAAGGAAACGTGCCCGTCAAACGCCATATCGATGTGCTTGCCATTTTTCAGGATGCAGCTGATGTTTTTTGTGCGGACTTCGCCGCGTTCGCTCGAGATATCGCCGTACATTTCCCCGGTCACGCGGCACTGGTCCATGTTGTACGTTTTGCCGTTGGGCATCGAGACATCACCGAGCAGGGTGATAACCACGGGTGAGGTATTTTGCTGACCGGTCACACTGGCATTGGCGTCTGCCCCTTCAATCAGCACTGCCTCAGAGAATGACCCTGACGGTATCCAGGGGAGTTTTGTCTTTTTCGCGGAGAGTGAGGCGTAGGTGAATGTGTCCCGTTTCAGTCCTCCGGTACGCATCGTACCGGTGCCGGGATAAAAGCCCTGCCCCTGCCCCTGACCCTGCGGATAAAAATGACTGCCCTGCCCCGCAGCGGGTGCGCCGGACTGAGGCGTGACACTCCACTGTGCCGGACCGGAGGGGCCACCAGGAACCGGTCCGTTAGCGGGAGCACCGGGCGGAACAGCCGTACCCTGCCCCGGCCCGGTGGGGGTTTTACCGCCCTCTGTCTGCTGCTTCTGCAACTGACTCAACACTTCTCCCATTTTAGCCAGCTGGTTTCTCAGGTCATCGTTCTGGGTTTTCAGGGTGGCGGCCAGCGTGTTCATGTCTTTCTCCAGCCCGGCCGTCTTGTTCTGCTGTTGCTGCAGCGCCGATGTGGCCACTCCTTCGGTAAAGGAGGTATTCACCAGGCTCCCTGTCAGGTTCGGGGCCGCTTTGGGTGCAGGACGGTTAAGTTCTGCCTGATGATGTGACCAGGCCCAGATACCGCCGCCCGTCGCGAGCATGACCGCTGCGGAGATACCGGCAATCATCCACTGACGGCGGCGCGTGGCGGTATTGATGTTACTCATGCCCCCTCCTCAGCCGTGGAAAAAATTACCCAGACAAAACCCTCACCGCCGGCGTACAGGGTCCGGGTGGAGAGCATCACCGCCCGCACCCCTTTCTGCCAGAACTGCTTTTCACTGAGCGGGCGGCTGATGTAGCCGGTGTTTTTCATGCGATACCGCACCACCTGCAGGTGCGAACCGACGAGCTGGCGCTCAGGCGTCAGCTGGACGCCGGCGGGCGGGTTATACGCCGGACCCCGTGCGACTTTCATGTCGGTGTACCCTTCCGGTACCTCGCCGTTGACGACGTGGCGGGCCACGCTGACCAGTGTTTTCTGAAACGGCTGGCTTTCTTCCCAGGCTTTTGCATCCGGATTGGGTTTGAGGGGGACGCTTGCGGGGATAAGGTGCAGGGTGCGCCCGTTCCCCGGTTTTGGCGACACATCAATTGAGACGCTGACGCCACCGGCGGTCTCCAGAAACAGCGTAAAGTCCTGACCGGTCAGCGGAGTAATCATCAGTGCGCCGTCGGCGGTATTGTCTTTCGTGTACGCGTTTTCCGGCCCCGTCACGCCGGTAATCAGTTCGCCGTCGATGATGATTTTATTGGGGCTGGTATTACTCATCTGCGCTTTGAGATGCGCATTATTTTCAAACGGAGTTCCGGCCGGGCCGGGTACCGCAGCCAGTGCAGTTGTGGACAGGCAGACCAGCGCGCCTGCCACAGCCAGTGCAGAAAGGGTTATCTTCATGGTTCAGTCCTGTTTCGGGTGGCTGGCGGGTTGCTGCCAGGGAACCTCAGTGAACGCCGTCAGGCGGATGAGACCATCCACGTAATGCACACTGAGCCGCCAGGCTTTGTGCGCATCCGGCAGCGAGATTTTCAGGTTACCGTTGGTGGTACTGGCACTCAGCGTGCCCTGCGCGATGATGTCACCGGTGGCCGTGTCGGTGATTTCATCATCGATACGGAACACAGAGGACACACCGTTCTTTTTGATGTACTCCGCCTCAGCAGCCAGTTGCTTTTTTATCTCGTCACGGTATTCGGCCGGAACCTGACGCAGCAGGGCAGCATGCTGGGCGTCCACGGTTTCGGGCGTGACGGAAAGACGGAGGTTAATGAAGGAACGAACCAGCATGCCGTTCAGCGCTGCATCGCCGGAGGCGGCATCGGAGATAAACGGCCGGTCAAATATCATGGGCGTGGTGAGTGTCTTCTGCGTTTTATAGAAGTGCCACGCCATTGCACCGTTAATGCTGATACCAATGGCCAGAATAAACACAAGCAACACCAGTGATGAGATAACCAGGATGACCACCCGGTTACGCCCTTCCCGGACCTGATACTTCATATGCATTTTCCTTCTGAGGGAAATAAGCGCCACCCGGAGGCGGCGCGCGGGTTACTGCATCCAGTGCCGGTTGCCCGAATCGGGCACCCGCCGGAACTGCAACCGGAGCAGTGCGGTCGGCAGATACCAGTAAAGGAGGTTCAGGAGCCACCAGGTGCCCTGCCCCTTCTTCAGATGGCGGATTAACAGCCAGAGCGCGGCAGCCACAAACAGCATCACAATGAACATGTCGCAGAGCAGACCGATACCGGCGCACACAACAATGACAAAGGCCTCCTCGGGCGGGAGTCCGATAAAACGTTTCTGCTGATTGAGGGTTTCCGGGAACTGGTACTGAAGGGAGTCCCTGTCCATGACAGGATTAGCCAGCGAGGGCGAAGAAGCTGCGGGTGATAACAATCAGGAATGCCAGGCCACCAACAAACAGCATCGGGTTACGGGTTTTCATATATGCGGCAGCGGAAATGAGGACCTCAGCAATATACAGACCCCACTCCACCGTACTCCCGTGCCCGAAGGTATCCTTCGCATCCTGTTTCTGACCGGAGAGCAGGTCTTCCGCGTGTCCCAGATGGGGCAGCGCGATGAAAACCACCGCCAGACACAACAGCAACAGATTAATGCGATGGCGATAAATCAGACTGAAGGCACCACGCAGCATGCCGATAAACAACGATGACGCACCAGTCCGGACTTCCGGGCAGGCTTCCGCAGCCCCCTCCGCCAGCGCCGGTTGAGTTAAGACGACTTTCATGTCAGTTAGCCTCGATTTAAGTTAAGGAAATGTCATTGCGCGTAAACAGACGTAACGCGCGGTAAGTGTACATTTTCTCAAAAAAAAAAAATCTGTGACGCAAATCACGTTATTAGTGATTGTGATGCGATTTTTTAAGATTAATCCTGCAGCGGGGTGGAGTAGGCTTGCTGCCTGAACAGGGGATACCTCGTGAGGAGGTTTTTTTGTATGAAAGTAAAAGAAAAAATGGGTGACGGTCGTGGCAGGCCGCGAAAATATGCCAGAGGAGAAATGCAGTACCGGAAATTATGGTTACCGGAAAATTTACTGATGGAGCTGCGAGTGGCAGCAAGGGTCAGAAATTTCACCACCAATGATGAAATCATCAGCCGTCTTATTGCTTCGTTAAACTTTTCGCCGCGCCGGCATATTATCAAAACGGATGAAGGACAACGTCTTGTAGCGCTTGCACGGTTATTTGATGAGTTTCTTCAGGCAAGACTCGATGTGATTCGCAAAAAATATCAGGCAGAGAAAATCAGTGACAACGGTAAAAAAACATTTGTCCCGGGAAAGAACCGCGCATTCAGCAGCAGTTTCCCGGAGAATTTACGCCGGGATATGGAAGTCAGCGCCCGGTTTAACCGGCGAAGTATGAACAGGGAAATCATGGAGCGGCTTCTGGATTCACTGAATTATTTAACCGAACAGCAGTTACCCGAAAATGAGGAAGTCTGGCGACTGCGTGAACTGGCAATACTGTTTGATGAGTTTATTTCAGGGAAAGTGGTAAAAGCAGAAAATCCGCTCACGAAGGAAGTGGCAGGTGAAGAGAAAAAAGAAGAGTGAAGTTATAAGCAACCATTACGCATTATTAACGTTCTGAATCAGTACGGGCATTGTCTGTTTCACTCTGTAAATATACACACCGCAATAAGAATCCGTAATGTCACGGGGTAACGTCTCCCGATATTATTGCCATATCACAGCGACCTTTCACAGCGAATAAGGAAATCAGAAAGCGGGTGGCGTAAATGCCACCCGACACCGTCTGTAAAAACACACTTAAAAAATGCAAACGGGTCACCTCAGCCTCATGCATCGAAAAGCCTGTCCACAGCGTTATTTCGCGTATCTGTCCACCCACAACCATAACAGAATACACAGCCAGCCAGGACAGAACGCCAGAATCTTGCGACTTACAGAGCCCACTACAGAGATATCCTTCGCCGGGAAACCGGGCGGTAAATACGCTCCCGTTATTCGATATCAGCATCACGCATAAAAAACAGGGAGAGGAAACCGTCAGTGCTGAGAGGATACGTTCAGACCGGAAACATAAACACGACCGGCACGCTTCCGGTCATGCTTTATTTTTTTAAAACAGGGTATTTATTCTTCCTGAATAAAGTGTTTACTTTCTGCCTTATCTTCCGCATCGGACATCCCGGTAAGATTCAGGTCCATAAGCGCTTCCAGTTTATCCTGAGTGTTCTCTCCCCTGATTTGCAGATACATTTCTGTCATCATGGCCATCATGATACTCGTACCTTCACGCGTACCGGCCACCCTGCGTATTAAGTCACGATTGAATCCTTCCATATCGAATTTATTCCCTTCGCTCTGATGCTTTTTGACCATCAGGCCAATGCCGACCAGTTCATTCACCACGGACGAGAAGTTAACCTCGCCATGCGTGGCGCCGTTCTGCATTTCAATCTGGACCAGCTCCAGCACTTCCCGCTCGGTCTTTTCCTTGAAGTAGATGTTTCTTCGGCCCATTGTCCTGTCACCTCATGCCGCGCATAATGAAAACGCCCGGCAGTTATATGAATTAACGTAAATACGCTCACGCGGATGTAATATAAATTTGATGCGCGGGGATAACCTGTCCCGGATAATTATTCTCTCCGCATTCAGTGTGTGTCAATCCGGCACTGAGTAATATTTTTTTCAGGTGTGTGAATCCGGCACTGTTCACACCAAAAAGGTGTGTTAATTCAGCACTATGTATCAAAAACGTGTGTGTCAATCCGGCACTATACTGCGTTTTCGTGTGTGTTAATCCGGCACTGTGCCCTGTTTTTATGTGTGTTAATCCGGCACCATTCAGTATTTTAATGTGTGTCAATCCGGCACTGCACGCTGAAAATTTATCTATAATTCACTGATTTTAAATAATAGCCACAATAAACACACACCACAGTGCCGTTTACAGTGCCTGATTGACACACAATTAGGCACTGCATTGACACACAATCCGGCACTGCATTAACACACAATTAGGCACTGAAACATGTGTTAATTAACACACACTTTGATTTGAACAGGCTAAAAACAGGCAAAATATCAATGTAAGCAACTGTTTTAAAAAACAAAAACTGCAAGATGAAATCTTGCGTGGGGTGTGATGAAACTAAAAGAAGAAAAAGCGGCTTGTGAAATAGATCGAAGTTGTTGGATTTATTATATCTCTGTCTCCTTTCAGGGATGTGCAGCAAGCGCCCCGTGCGCGTCTGTAACGAATTATCTTGCAACGGATGATCTGAACGCGTATTTTTCACAAAAAACCGTCAGGCACATTTTGTGCGCGCATATGAGATTATCAGAATGAAATGGTTAGCTATCGCTGGCTTTGCTGCCGTATTCAGCGCACAGGCCGCGCCGGAATTATGTTTCGATGAAGCTGGTCGTGACTATGGTATTGATCCCACGCTTCTGATGGCAATATCAATACAGGAGAGCCGGTTAAATCCGACAGCCATTAACAGCGCCAGTGCGGGCGGTACAGAAGACGTCTGTGCGATGCAGCTCAACAGTAATAATTTCGGCAAGCTGAAAAACTTCAATATCACGCGTAAGGATCTGCTTAATAATCCCTGCATCTGCGTGTACAGCGGCGCATGGATTTTAGCCAGAAACTTCCAGGCCTACGGCAGGAACTGGGACAGTGTGGGAATGTATAATACAGGACCGAATCCAAAACTGATAAAAGCAAGGCGTGAATATGCGAGGATCATAAAAAGCATCTACACGGTACTGCTCGCCAGAAAACAGTTACTTGAGAAAGGCACAGGCGATCCCGTTAAAACGTCGCCATTCAGTGAAAATGCTGACCAGAGAACACCGGTGAAAGACGAAAAAAAGCCCGGTTAACCGGGCTTTTTATTTTCTAGCTCTTGAGCTTCGCAAACTCTTCGGCCATTTTCCACAATGCCTGATTAAGCTTTATGTCTCCGTCAATCCCTGTTACCGGGCGTGTGGTTGTATTTTTTCCTTTGGCCGTTCTGCCACGTAAACCACCCTTGATCAGGTTTTCCTGCACAGTGTTGTAGGTTGTCCAGAGGTCGGTTTGTTTATCTTCATAACGGCGCGGAACAAGAATTTTCTCTGCCGTGACGGGCGCTTCTTTGCCATCGTATTTAATATCGAGTGCGGTATTAGCGAGAAGGATTCTTTCGTCAGGAGAAACCGTGATCCCTTTCATCATCTCAATATTTTCAGTGACATTATCAAATATCCCGAGCACCTCATATGCCCCTTCGATAACCTGCCCGACAATATCCCCTTTGTGAGGCACATTGATTTCCCCGAATGACTTCCAGCAAACCAGACCATTCGTGCAGACCTGCCGATACATACCGGGGATCATTTTATAACTGCTGGACCCGTCGTGTGAGTTCAGTAAAAGAATCTCCGGCACTTCTTTACCCGAAAAATTATCGCCGCGACGTAAACGCAACATATGTTTCGTGAATTCCCGGCGGTCCGGATTACGTACACGTGACTGGCTGGCGTAATACGGCTGGAATCCCTCTTCACGCAGGCGATCCAGTAATGCGATGGTCGGAATATAGGTATATCTGTCAGAGCGTGATTCGTGTTTTTCCACTGAAAACGCGCTGGGAACAACACGCATCAGTTCATCATTCGTGAGAGGACGATTCTGGCGAATTGATGTCGGCGCAGCATAACGTGATGATAAACGGATCATGGTTATCTCCTTAAAAATAATTAGCAGGTACAACACGAAATAAAAAATCGAGTGGCAGAGCAGCTGCAACTGGCCAGCCGTTGCTGATCCAGACAGCGCAGTAATCCGGGATACCCTTTTCAAATACGTTGAGTTCTTCCGCATCTGCGGGTGGGGTGAAGTCGTGGCATTTCGCGCCCGGAATATCATCCGTCGCAGCAAAAACCCAGTTAAAGAGGTCGATGATCTGCCTGTCAGTCAGGCATGTGTTTTGATCACATCTTCCGGCGGTTTCTTCTCCGGCGCTTTTGACGTTGACGTTCTGTGTGTGCATCCTGGTTTTCTCCTTCGGTGATGGTTAATCCATCTCCCTTGGCTGGTACTCTCGCGGCAACGGGCAGAGTAGCGACGGCAGACGAATGACCGAATGGGCGTCACCGGAGGCCGCAGCGCAAGCGAGTCGTTTACGGCGAGTGCGAACGGGCGAGGAACGGCAACGCGTACCCATTCAGGGCAGGCGGATGACGGTGCTACGAAATGCCCTCCGCGTGAGGACGGCAAGGGTGATGGCCTCACCGGACTGGCAGGATGCACACACCCGACCCGGCAACGTCATATCGCCGGGTCGCCCTTAAAGCGCCGGCGGCCACGTCGCCGGTGCGGTGAGAGCGGCGCGTCCCCCGGACGCAGCAAGCGCGCCCTAGACCTTGCCATCGGACACTAGCGAGCAGCCCGAAACCGCGCAGCGGGTTCGGCGGAGCTTAGCCGGCGGCCTGCCGCCGGGTTAGCGGAGTGTGGCCCTGACGACCCGGCCGGAACGGACGGGGAGCCGAAGGGGGCCAGTGCCCTGAAGAGGTTTTTTGTGTTCAGTGATCGGGAAAAGACGAATAACCAGGACAGGAATATGCGCCGGCACAGCAGCAAACATGTCAGGAATACGGGAGAGGGTAAGACACTATGTACCAGGCGTACGGGGAAAAGGGGGCGCGCCGCAGGCGCCCCCGTCCTGCCCGGTTCCCCGCAGGGGAACGCCCTTCCCGGCCGTGGCCGTTCCGGGCAGATGATCAGCCGATTTCACCCTCTTCCATTTCAACGTACATCTCGGCAGCCATCATTAACGCCATGAGTCCATTATGGTGCGGCGTGGTGATGCCAACCTGTTCACACAGGTGCATCAGATCGGCCAGGAAATCGATGATCACGGTCTCCATCTCTTCTGAATCATTGGCCAGGCCAGTACGCTCAGCAAACAACCAGAGTGCCTCTGCCGCCAGGGCGGCGCGGTCTGCATTGTTCCAGACAACAGCCGGTGACGGGCGGCCGGAAACATTCGCCGCCAGATCGGCAAGCTCAGACGCAGGCAAGGATTCACCGCGACTCGCTCCCAACGCAGGCCCCATTTCTTCTTGTGCTTCTGACATGATGAGTTCTCCTGATGGTGGGTGATAAGGCCGCCATTACTGGCGGCCCCGTTTATTACGCCTCAGCCTCCATCCGGGCATTTACGGTAGTCATGAACTGCTGCCAGAATTCAAAACGCAGCGCGGGCATATGCGCGCGTTTTCCTGCTTTCAGGGCATTTACAAACGCGTTTGCCTGTGCGACGATTTGCGGGTCAAATATCATGGATTAGTCCTCCATAGTGGTTTTGATGTGGACAGCACCTCGACCGTGCTGCCCGTTGATTAAGCAGGGTTGCCACCCTGCTTTTTTAATGCCCGGAATTCAGTTGCTTCTCCGGACAGAAACGGGTGATCACATCCTCGATCAGCGCTTTATGTTTCAGGGTGTGCAGGTCATGGCACTCAAAGAAACGCCCCTCCACACTCACAAAAATTGCGGTCACATCGCCGCCCGTAAATTCGCGCGACTTGAACGACTCCCCGCCAAATCCCCGGCACCAGTCCAGCGGCGGAAGAACTTCGAGCTGGTCGATGTACCGGGCTTCGGAAATCTCCACCCACGGACGGCGATAACCCAGGTTTTGCGCTTCCTTCACTTCGGAAAAAGACAGCAGTTCTGTGTCCGGGTAGATACGGCGCACGGCGTTCAGTGTTTTCGCACCATATTCGGTCACCCATTCGCCGTCCTGCTGCCTGGCCCAGGCATAGACGGTGTTGCAGGACGGGACATAAAACGCCATCGATGGGGTATTGAGAATTTCAGTTACGGACATTCTTATCTCCTTAGTGATGGTGGCCGGTTACCCGGCCGGGTCGTTGCGGTTAACGTTCCGGTCAGTAATCAGCGGCCAGTTCAGACAACAGCAGGTCGCATTCATCCTGTGCCCGCGCCTCCTCTGACGCAGTTACCATGTAACCCCGTTTAGCCGCCGCACCGATGAAAGCAGGGCGGTCATTCAGCGGCAGTTTTGCCAGGTGAATCATCGCCATCGATAAGAGGCGGGCTTCATAAATCTCGTAGTACAGCCCACACCCACGGTTTGCCTGTTTTTCCATCCGTGCCAGAACCACATCGGCGCGAATAACGTCGAACGGGTTACGTGAATGAATGTTTGTGATAAAGCCATCAGTACGCATTGGTTTTATCCCCCATCTTCCGGCGGTTTCCTCTCCGGCGGTTTTGACGTTGACGTTCTGTGTGTGCATCCTGGTTTTCTCCTTCGGTGATGGTTAATCCATCTCCCTGGCTGGTACTCTCGCGGCAACGGGCCGAGTAGCGACGGCAGACGAATGACCGAATGGGCGTCACCGGAGGCCGCAGCGCAAGCGAGCCGTTTACGGCGAGTGCGAACGGGCGAGGAACGGCAACGCGTACCCATTCAGGGCAGGCGGATGACGGTGCTACGAACAGCCCTCCGCGTGAGGACAGCAGGGGAGATGGCCTCACCGGACTGGCAGGATGCACACACCCGACCCGGCAACGTCATATCGCCGGGTCGCCCTTAAAGCGCCGGCGCCCGTCGCCGGTGCGGTGAGAGCGGCGCGTCCCCCGGACGCAGCAAGCGCGCCCCGGACCTTCGCCATCGGACACTAGCGAGCAGCCCGAAACCCGAAGGGGTTCGGCGGAGCTTAGCCGGCGGCCTGCCGCCGGGTTAGCGGAGTGTGGCCCTGACGACCCGGCCGGAACGGACGGGGAGCCGAAGGGGGCCAGTGCCCTGAAGAGGGTTTTGCTTTGAATGCATCCTGGAACACCCGGTAACAGCACGCACACAGGCAGCCACCGGAAACCGCAGCACACCCGGACCCACTCACCGGATATAATGATGAGAGTGACGCCGCGAAGGGGGAGGCCCGGTGCGTCAGCACCGGCTTCCCCCGGCACGCAGTGCCGGTGGTTTTCGGGCCGTGCGCCGGGGCAGGCCACCGGGCAGACGGCTCCCGGTCTGGTACGCACCAGGAGCCTGTGGTGATGAGCTGTCTCAGGCCGGTTGTTTTCTGTTAAACGTGACGGCGTAATCGTCATAACTGAGACAGCCCCGCAGCCGCGTGAGCCTGACCACATTCTCCGCCAGGCCATTCATCGTCAGTATCCGCTCGATACCTGCAAAGAGGTCTTCACGCTCACCGAGCGGAAACCAGAGGTTGCTGTTGCTGCCGCTCAGGAGCGGATGGCCGCAAAAATGCACTCCCCTGCCCTGCCTGGTCAGGCAGACCGTAACAGTGATATCAGCGCGGATATGCTCTGCTGATGTACTGAGACCAGGTTGTCCGGTCATTTCCATGATGTTCTCCTTCCTGCGAATTCAGATGATGTGTCACCCCGGCAAGGCCTGCCGGGGTGTGGCGCCGTGATTCAGCGGACGTACTGCCAGTGACAGAAGGGACTCTCGTCGTCCCCTTTTTTCAGGTGTTCACGGGCGTACTTCTCCAGTCCCTTGTGTTCTGCCTCAAAAATCGCTCTCGCATCGTCGTTCATCACACCGGAAGCCATATAGACCTGCGTTGTTTCGTACTCGGCTGTTTCCGCGCACTCGTCATCGCCGATCCGGTTAGCACAATGCACCACCCTTGCTTCCCATGTTTCCGGCACGGCCTGCGGCTGCGGGCGGTATACAAACACCGTGACCAGCAGTTTTTCCTGCGGTTTTATCAGCATCATCTCGATACCTGAACGGACACCCCTGTCGCCAAAAACCCACTCATCGAGCGCGAACCGCGCGGCTGACAGATACTCAATGCCCATGTCAAACGACGTGCGAATTGCAGCCGTATTCACTGCCGGGGATCCGGGAATAAACAGGCTGCGGCGATACGAACGCGCAGCACGTTCCCGGATGTCGTTAACATCACGGTTTAATGCCGTTGAATTCTGGTTTTCACCCCCTGTTTCGGCGGTTGTGGTTGCGGCGGTTTTGCTGTTCTGTGTTTTCATGCTGGTTCTCCTGTGTTGGTTACTGAAACCCTGTTTCGGTCGGAATGGCGCGGCAAAGGGCCAGGTAGCGACGGCAGACGAATGACCGAATGGGCGTCACCGGAGGCCGCAGCGCAAGCGAGCCGTTTACGGCGAGTGCGAACGGGCGAGGAACGGCGAGGCGAACCCATTCAGGGCAGGCGGATGACGGTGCTACAGCAGCCTGACGCAGCCATCGCCCGGAACAGGCTGTACCGGCGGAGGATGAGCATGAAAACAGACAGAACAGTGCCCCTGCCCTGAGAGGCCGCGTGCGGCCGGTGAAAGCGGCGCGTCCCCCGGACGCAGCAAGCGCGCCCCGGACCTTTGCCATCGGACACCAGGAGCAGCCCGAAACCGCGCAGCGGGTTCGGCGGAGCTTAGCCGGCGGCCTGCCGCCGGGTTAGCGGAGTGTGGCCCTGACGCCCCGGCCGGAACGGACGGGGAGCCGAAGGGGGCCAGCTTTCAGATGTTCATTTTTCTGTTTTTTGTGGTGCTCTGGCGTATGCTGGAATTGCGCAAAAAAAGCGCAACCGGAGGCGTTCTCATGTCAGAAAATGAAGACGAAGATGATGCTGAAGACGCGTTTTACGACGAGACGTGCAGGATAGTGGGCCAGTGCTGCCTGATGCTGGCCATCAACGATGCAGAAACCGACCGGGCGCAGCTGGTATACCAGTTGAAACGACTTCACTGGAAAATCATGCAGCTGACCAGTGAATCCCACAACGGGATACTGATGGCCATCGGGCAACTGGAGACGGCGGAGATGTATGAGGAGAGGACGGGCAGGCGGCGGGAATAAAGCGGAAGCGCCGCGGGCGCATCCGCCCTTCCCCCCGTTCCCCGGAGGGGAACAGTGTTTCCGGGATGTTCATGCGTGCGGCCGCGCCCGGAACGAAAAGGGGGCTGCCAGTCGGACAACTGACAGCCCCTTGTAAAGGCGCTTTCGGCAGAACTGACCCCCTCAGCCCTGAAAAGGCGGGGTTTCCCCCGCCTCCAGGTAGCTTACTTACCGGATTCGTAAGCCATGAAAGCCGCCACCTCCCTGTTCGTGTCCCTGTACCGGATTTCGCAGAGCGATTTACGGGTCAGGTAAGTGAATATCAGCAGTGTGAGACACACTATTAACACGCACCAGAGCAGGGTACTTCGTGGCAGTTTCATAGCTGACTTCTCCTGTCAACGCAAAGCAGAAGTGTCACCATCGGTGCGAAACAGAGATGTCATGCTTTGGTTCAGAGAATGCGTTTGACCGCCTCGCTATATACTTCCGAGCGTTCTCTTTTCCCAACAGAAATCACGAAAACGACAACTTTCTCGTCTATAACCTGGTATACAAGGCGATAGCCTGAAGACCGGAGCTTAATCTTGTAACAATCAGGCATACCACGGAGCTTGTTTGCTTCAATCCGGGGTGACTCAAGTACTTCAACCAGCTTCTTTTTCAACTGTTCACGTACCGTCGAGCCCAGCTTTCGCCATTCCTTTAGTGCCCGCTCGTCAAAATCCAGAAAATACGCCATCAGAGTTCATCCAGCGTCACACGTACTGGCTTAGGATTACAAAGTCGTTCTTTCACTATCTCCACAAGTTCAGCATCTTCATCACTCAGGAGTGTCTGTTTGAACGGCAAGCGTTCATTGTCAGCGATATACTCGAGCATGAGACGAAGCGCTTCAGAAGGAGTTACGCCCATTTTTTCAAGCGCGGCGTAAGAACGCGCTTTAAGTTCATCGTCAATACGTAGGTTAATGCTACCCATGTCTTACACCCCTTGTAATTACAAATGTCATTACAAGTATCGCACTACAACATGCTTAGGGCAAGTCACGAAGTAAGTCAGAAAGTAGTCGTAAGAACGGTGATCACTGTCCGCTTTGTGCCAGAAGTGGACGGCAGGATTTGTTGAACATTTCAGACAAAACCAAACTCAAAACAACTATTGAAATCAAGCCAGCATAGCGGATACATTACGCACGTTGTTACTTTGTATCATCAGGATGCCGTTAACTGTGTTTATCAGCCGTGAAGTCATTTCCAGAATCGTGCTTATCATCATGGCTGTTGCCGTGCTGAGCAGTTCGTTTATGGCAAAGCCACAGGCTGCATACAGCGTTCAGGAAACAACGTCCATCAGTGACCATCAACACGACAGCGATGAACCACTGAATGAGCACGATCCATTGTTGTTTCACTCCCACGGTAGCGTGCATCACCTCAATGCCGATCATTCCCACGATCTGAATAAACTCTTTGCTCTGCCTACTCTGCACGCATGGAATCCGGGCATGCGGGTGATATATGCGTTGAGTTCAGAACAAATACTGCAAATGCCGCAGTCCACCCCCGAACGCCCTCCGAGAATCCTGTCTGCGTAATAACTTCTGCTAATTCGTTATTATTCAACATGTAAGGATTTTTATGTATACCAGCCTTGATACACAGGGCCGGTTGAGCGCTCGCCTGCTTTCAGCTCAGGCGCGTTCGGCTTGTCTGTTTTTCCTGTTGTTACTGCTTTTCTACAGCCAGGGCGCGTATGCGCACGGCGTGGCGGAAGGCGACAAAGGGTACATCCAGGAAATCACCGGGGTGAACATCATCCCGTTTATCTACCTTGGCGCGAAGCACATGGTGACCGGTTACGATCATCTGCTGTTTCTGTTCGGGGTGATTTTCTTTCTCTACAAAATGCGTGATATCGGGCTGTACGTTAGCCTGTTCGCTATCGGGCATTCAACGACGCTGCTCATCGGCACCTTCTTTGATATCAGCGTCAGTGCTTACCTTATTGACGCCATTATCGGGCTGTCCGTGGTCTATAAAGCGCTTGATAACCTCGGGGCATTCCAGCGCTGGTTTGGCGTTCAGCCCAACACGAAGCTTGCGACGCTCATCTTTGGATTCTTCCACGGTTTTGGTCTGGCAACCAAAATCCAGGAATTCGAAATCTCTCCCGATGGCCTGTTTGTCAACCTGATTGCCTTCAACATTGGCGTTGAGATCGGCCAGCTGCTCGCGCTGAGCGCCATCCTGATCGTTATGAGCTACTGGCGGCAAACGGCGAGCTTTTTCCGACACGCTTATACCGCCAATGTGGTGATGATGAGCGCGGGATTTCTGTTAATGAGTTACCAGCTTTGTGGCTACATTTTAGCCTGAGGGAGACAAAACAATGTACAACACTGATTTACCAACACGCGCAGAATTACCTTCTGCCATCAAACTGATGCAGTCCACTATCCTCGCCGCCATCGTGGCGCTGACGCTGCTGATCACCGTCGTCATGCCTTCGGAATACGGCATTGATCCTACTGGCGTGGGTCGTTTACTGGGGCTTAAGCAGATGGGAGAAATCAAAACGCAGCTTGCCGAAGAAGCTGATGCCGATAATCAGGCCAGCGCTGTTCAGCAAGGACAGCTGGCTGCGCCAGTTAATGAGCGACCGATCCCGGATAATCCTCCGGCAATAACGCAGAACACCTACCCGGAGCTGAGCGTTCCGGCGACCACGCGCGCGCCGGAAGTACCATCGGCTGGCTCGCAACGTCATCAGATGCTCATCACCCTGAAGCCTAACGAAGCTGCTGAAGTTAAACTGGAAATGCGCAAAGATGCCCGCGTGACCTATCAGTGGACAAGTTCCGGACCGGTAAACGTGGATGCGCACGGCGATCCGGTCAACGCCCCGAAAGGCTTCTACCATGGCTATGGTAAAGCCCGGCAGATCACATCCGGAGACGGCGTTTTACAGGCCGCGTTCGAGGGTAAACATGGCTGGTTCTGGCGAAATCGTGGTTCTGAGACCATCACGATCCAGCTTGATACAACCGGCGACTACCTGAACATCAAACGGGTTATCTGATAAATCAGGGGCAGGATAACCTGCCCCTTTTCACACAGCTGACAGCCCGGTCAGGCGGAGTATCAGCCCGGCGAGAGCCGCCATGGCAATAACGTGCGTAACCTTCCATTTTAATCTGAAAAGCGCAAACGCAGCGGCGACGGCAATCAGGGCGGCAGGGATATCGATCCCTCCCTTTGCGCCTTCCGGCCATACGGTATGCCAGATAAAAAACAGCCCCAGATTAACAATGACGCCCACTACGGCCGCTGTGATGGCGGTTAAAGGTGCCGTGAAACCCGCCTTGTTGTGGGTCGTTTCGATAAACGGCCCGCCTGCCAGCACGAAAATGAAGGACGGGAGAAAGGTAAACCAGGTCACCATGCAGGCGGCAACGGCGCCGCCGACAAACAGCATATCCGCGCCAAAAACGGCATGGGTATACCCGCCCACAAATCCGACAAACGTGACCACCATAATCAGCGGGCCGGGCGTGGTTTCTCCCAGCGCCAGCCCGTCCATCATCTGCCCGGCAGTCAGCCAGCCAAAATTGACGACAGCACCCTGATAAACGTATGGCAGGACGGCGTAGGCCCCACCGAAGGTAAGGAGCGCAGCCTTGGTAAAGAACCAGCCCATCTGCGTCACCGGATGCGCCCAGCCCAGCCCCAGCGTCAGCACCGTCATGGGAATAAGCCAGAGCAGTGCACCCGCTGCCACAATCCTTAACAGTTTCGCCCAGCTGAACAGGGCATGCGCCGGTACGGGCGTATGATCGTCAATAACCGCAGCATCAACGGCGGCTTTCTCCTGTTTGTTATGCCCGCTGCCGCTGTGAAATTTTTCCGGCGCGATGCGTCCGCCGATAAAGCCAGTTATCGCTGCTGAAATAACGATGACGGGAAAAGGAACGTTCAGGGCGAAAACGGCCACAAAAGCCGCAGCAGCTATGGCCCAGTGGGCACCGTGTTTCAGCGCACGGGAGCCGATGCGATGCGCCGCCTGCAGCACGATTGCCGCCACGGCGGGTTTAATGCCGTAAAAGATACCGGCAATAATGGCAACGTCTCCCCAGGCGATATAGATCCACGACAACGCGATAAGAATAAAAAGTGAGGGAAGGATAAATAACAAACCCGCTATCACTCCGCCCAAGGTCCTGTGCATCAGCCAGCCAATGTAGGTGGCAAGTTGCTGAGCTTCCGGACCGGGCAGCACCATACAGAAATTGAGTGCGTGGAGAAAACGGGACTCGGAAATCCAGCGCCGGTTCTCGACCAGTTCCTGATGCATGATCGCAATCTGTCCGGCAGGACCGCCAAAGCTGATAAAACCCAGCTTCATCCAGAACCAGAACGCCTCCTTCAGGGGGACCGGCTTGGGCTTAACGTTTTCCTCTGCCAGCGTCAGCAACTCCGTTTTGTTCATCATGGCCGGACCTCATTTCAAACGTCGTTAACAGACCGTCAAACAGCGAACAGGCCGCTGTGAGTAATGTGTCATCATCCGTAATGCTTTCACGCAATCCTGCCAGTACACTTTCAACGCCAGCGGCTTCGGGGGGCTGAACCCCGCCAACATCAAGGTAATGCACAAGCATCCCCAGACCATTCAGGGCATCCCCCGTCAGCCCGAAGCGGACCATCAGCACTTCAAAGGTCACACGATTGTCGATGTGGCTGAAGGTCGCGCCATCAAAATCAAACCCCACCGCCTCTTCCGGGCAATCGTTGCCATCCTTAAGCCAGAGAAACTGCGCATCCTGGTCGATAAAACGCCGTATAAGCCAGGCGCTGGCAAGCCTGTCAATCCATGGCCGGCGACGCGTAGCCCAGATCCTGTTATGAAAATCCTCAGGCTTCAGCCGTGTCAGCAAGCCACTGACGGCATGAGGCTCTCCGGGAGAGATGAACCTGTTAATGCCAGCTTCCAGTTCTGACAAGGCAAAAATGGCCTGCGCCTGCGCTTCACCAGGAAAGAAATCAATCGCCACAATCCGATCCAGCTCGCGACGAAGTTTTCTTACCATCTTCAGTTGGCTGACCGCGGTTTCCTCATTAAGGTCGTTTTTACAAACCTGAAGGCTCTCCATCAGGATCAGGTACTGCTGAGAGCGATCGAATAACGGGCGAATTTTCTCTTCGTCGGAAGTCTCTGCGTCAAAAACAAAGGCCGTTCCTCCCTCACCGCTGATTTCACGACTCATCTCGTTAAAAATCTCATGGCTCTGTTGCGCTTCAGGCAACAGATAAACGCCGTCGCGCAGCATGGCGGCACCGGTATTTTTTAATGCCCGCCAGACACGCATACGTAATGTGGCCTGCTCAGTGGGCAGTGTCAGAATAAGGATATGTAGTTTCATAGTGTAGAGATTAATACATATGGTAGAGATTGCTACATATTTTCAGTCTTTCTAACCGTACATATCGCTATCTTTTTATGGTGCTCATAATTGCTCTTATCGGTACCGGTCTTGCTACCGTTGCACTGGGCCTGCTGGCGGGCGACAGGGCAGGGGGAGTCGGGAACGGCGCTGGCAATGAAGATGCTTGCTTATATTCTGGTCGCCCCGGTCGCTGATGCATTATGCGGGCCTTTTTATTCATATCGCCAATACAAGACTTTACATTCCAGCCCTTACATCCTCCCCGGGGGGATGCTAATCTTTTTATACCGTTGTCATTGTCTATTGAGGAAAGCAATCAGCGATGTACCCGATGTTTAAACGTTCGCCCCGTTATGTTCTGATGATCGTCATCATGGCCATTGGCATGATGATGTCGTCGATGGTGACGTTTGCGTCGCACGGTACAAACGGCCTGACAGGCTACGAGATGAATCTGCATGACGCAGAAGTCACCATGTCAATGCAGGATCACTCTCACGATTCGGATATCCCTCAGTCTGGCCACGCAGGCCATCATCAGACAGACCATTTCCATGAAACCCCTGAGCAGCCGCCCTCTGTAGAGATTTCCCTCTCTCCTGTAACAGACAGATGGTTGCCGCTTGCCGATCTTCGTAGCCCGGTTAAGGCCACGGACATCATTTACCGTCCTCCCAGCATCCGCCAGATCTGATCGCTGTTACCGGCAGTTTTTGCTGCCCGGCTTTAATCAACTTCAGATTTAGCGGAGAGGCTATGTATAAAGACTCTATCCAGGCGCGTCGAGAGATTGCGCGTAATTTCACTGCACTCAATTATCGTGTTGATCCCCTGCACTGGCAGACGCTCTGCATGGGCGTTAATCGCGACCTTCAGGCCAAAAAAATGCGTCCGAATGTCCCGGTTCCTTCACGGCGTAAAGTCATTCCGTTCCTGAAAATGATGCATCAGGAAACGGGCTCGATGCTCAAAGCGATCCTTGCCTTTGGCTTTGATGGCCCCTGGACATCCAGCGGCGGTTCATTTCGCCTGGCGCGAGAAATTGGGTTCGACATCGCCCACTATGCGAAAAACATTCACCACAAAAACGGGAAAGTCACCTTCCTGGAAATTGGTGCCGCCTGGGCGGGTTTTCGCGCTGAGGAATGTGCCGGCCATCAGGCGACGATTTCCGGGCTTTCCGGGGAGTTCAGGGAGCAACTTGGGGAAAGCGTATTCCTGCACTTCACTAATCTCACACCGTGGCATGCATCGCTGCCAAAAGGCGTGACTGAGCATCCTTACGTGACAGCAGCCGGGCTGGGAGCGCTGGAAAACAGAGGTGTTCAGGCAGGTGAGGTCGATATTATCTACTCCCAGGCAGCGGCCTATTTCGAACAGGATTACACGGCTTTCCTTCGCAGCGCTGCACGCCTGCTGAAAGAGGATGGCGTCCTGATCTTCAACCATGACCCTGTTCTGGCGAGCGCGATGGATGAAGTCGCCTGGGAGCACGGACTGCGGCTGGTCAGACGTAAGCAAATGGGAGGAATGAATGGCGCGATTGCCCGTTATCACCGGCTTCGTTCGTCCCCGGTAAGTCAGATGGTCTTCCCCGGCGTAAAGCGGGCAGAGGATGAAGAAGTGGTCTGTGAATCACTGGTTATGTCGGCGCTTCGTCGCAACGTAGAGGTGTAACGCCCGATATGTTGACGCGCAGACATTTTCTCACCACCACAGGAGCGTTGCTGATGACAACATTACTGCCGGGGGAAACCCTGGCAGCCTCTCTGGCTGAAAAAGTCAGTGAAACATGGCAAAAAATAAACACCCGCCGCAATCAACAAGAGGCGATAACGCCGGGCTGGGTTTTGCAGTCGCTCGGGCTTAAACCTGGCTCAACTGAACTGCGAAGAGCCATTTTTGAGCTGGTCAGGCGGATACCCTATCAGCTCGGTGCATGGAATGGCGAAAGCATGAGTCTGTTTCAGCAGGGCTTTGGCGACTGCCGTCATAAAGCCGCTGCTGCCGAACGACTGCTGACCGATGGTGGCATTACGGCAAAGCGAAAGCTGGTGCGGTTTGACTGGGCTGATTTGCCTGTACCTGCGGATATTCTGGCAATTTTGCCGCAAACACAGGGATTTCATGACACTGTGGCTTTTGAGCTACAGGGCAAAACATACCTGTTTGATGCCACCTGGGATATGGCCTTGCGCGGAGCGGGTTTCCCGGTGATGCCTTCCTGGGATGGCAACTCTGATACCTGGCCGGTGACTTCCCGGATGTCGACGCAGCAAACCGTACTAATGCCGCAGCCAGGGCAGGACATTTACAGCACTAACCAGATGAGCTGGCCGCAGCGCGAGAAAACCATGGCGTTTAATCAGGCACTGAATAACTGGCTGGAGGTCATTCGGGCTAACCGTGATGACTGGTGCACCATTATCCATAGTGATATTGAAGCCACCCGGTTGAGCCTGAAAACCTGTCTGGGACAACTGAGTTAATTCCCTTCTCGTCAGGAGGGGCTGCGCAGGGAAGCGGCGATAACACCTTCGACACTTTTTATGCTGCTTCAGGTATAACGCTGGGATACCTGAAGCTTTTTTATTTAACATCCAAGATAACAGACGAATCAGTATCCTCCTCACCCGGATAAAGCTTGTCATTTTTTTCAGGTCCCTCTATGCTTTGAATATCCCCCTGGGGGGGATGTGATTTCAAACCAAGAGATTTCCTGATGCTCAACATTCTTTCTAATCGTACCTATCGCCACCTGTTTATGGCACAGGTTATCGCCCTTATTGGCACCGGTCTGGCGACCGTTGCGTTAGGGTTACTGGCCTACGATCTCGCAGGTGACAGAGCCGGGGCAGTGCTGGGTACCGCGCTGGCTATCAAAATGAGCGCCTATATTCTTGTTGCGCCCGTGGCGGCGGCTTTTGCCGATAAATTCCCGCGTCGCACCATGCTGGTAACACTGGACCTGGTTCGCGCTCTCGTGGCTATCACGCTGCCTTTTGTCACCCAGATATGGGAAATCTACATCCTGATCTTCATTCTTCAGGCTGCCTCGGCGGCGTTTACGCCTACTTTCCAGGCAACTATCCCGGATATTCTTCCTGACGAACGTGAATATACCCGGGCGCTGTCTCTGTCACGTCTGGCCTACGATCTTGAAAGCGTCATCAGCCCTATGCTGGCGGCTGCACTGCTGACGGTCATGAGTTTCCACAACCTGTTTGCCGGTACGGCAGTCGGGTTCCTTGCTTCAGCAGCTCTGGTTGTTTCCGTGACACTGCCGAAGATGAAAGCGTTAACGGTCAAACGCAGCATCTATGACAAAACTACACGAGGTATGCGCATCTTCCTGAAAACGCCCAGACTGCGCGGCCTGCTGGCACTCAACATGGCCGTAGCGGCAGCGAGTGCAATGGTTATCGTCAACACCGTCGTTCTGGTTCAGGCGGACTTTGGTTTCTCACAGCGGTCTACCGCTATTGCGCTGGCCTTCTTCGGCGTGGGGTCCATGGTATCGGCCCTGGTTCTCCCCAGACTCCTCGACAACATGAGCGACCGTATGCCGATGCTTGCAGGTACGGCGCTTTTAGTCATTGGCCTGGGGTCAGGCATTTTCCTGAAGGATTACATCACGCTGGTTGTGCTCTGGGCACTGCTGGGGGTGGGCTATTCACTTTCTCAGACACCGGGTGGTCGCCTGCTGCGCCGTTCGTCAACAGCGGAAGACAGACCGGCGCTGTTTGCCGCCCAGTTTGCACTGTCACATTCATGCTGGCTGGTGACTTATCCGCTGGCCGGATGGGTTGGTGCGGCATGGGGGACACAGGCTTCATTCATCGCCCTGACTGTTGTGGCAACATTGTCGCTGGTCACCGCCGTACTTATCTGGCGTCCTGAGCATGAAGTGTACGCTCAGGTTCACAGCCACAAAGACCCGGAAACAAACAACGAATCGACCCATGAGCATGATTTCGTCATTGACGATGAACATCCGTCCTGGCCGAAGAAAGAGAAGTAATTTCCCAAAAAAAGACAACGTATCAGGAGAGGATAAGCCGATAAAAAGTGTGACCATGGCGTTGATACACATTATCTTATCCCTTCCACCTGGAGAGGATAAACCATGACCGTTCATGCATCACACCCTGACATTATTAAAAGACTTAAACGTGCCGCAGGGCACCTGAAAAGTACCATCCAGATGCTCGAAGATGAGAAAGCATGTCTGGATATCGCCCAGCAACTGCACGCTGTGGAAAAGGCGATAACGAATGCGAAGCGTACCTTAATTCATGACCATCTGGATCACTGCCTGGAGGATGCCCTTCATGCTGACCACACGGAGTCTGATAAGACGCTTAGCGAATTTAAAGAGATAACTAAATATCTTTAAGGCAAGCGAAACATGACTGATTTTTCCACTCTTTTACAGCAAGGCGTGGCCAATGCCTGGCTGTTCATCCCCAGCGCTATTTTGCTCGGTGCGCTTCACGGACTGGAGCCAGGGCATTCCAAAACGATGATGGCCGCCTTTATTGTGGCCATCCGGGGAACGGTCAAGCAAGCGGTATTACTGGGGCTTGCCGCGACAATTTCTCATACGTCTGTTGTCTGGCTCATTGCGTTCGGCGGAATGTATATCAGTCAGAAATTCACTGCTGAATCAGCCGAACCCTGGTTTCAGCTGATTTCCGCCGTCATCATTCTCGGTACGGCGGCATGGATGTTCTGGCGAACCTGGCGCGGCGAAAAGCTGTGGAAGATGGAGCAGGAAGAGGAACACAGCCACGGTCATCACGATCATGACGAAACCCGCATCATCGATACGGGCCATGGCAGCGTTGAACTCTCGATTTTCGAAGAAGGACAACCCCCTCACTGGCGTTTACGCTCGCTCAGCGGCAAGAAATGGGAAGCTCGCGACATTTCTCTGGTGACCAACCGTGGTCCAGGGACATTTTCACAGGTATTTGATTTCGTCGAAAAAGACGGGTTTATGGAATCGGCCCTGGCGATCCCGGAGCCACACAGCTTTGATGTTCGCCTGTCTTTAGGCCATCGCGGCCATGTGCATGATTATGATGTGGAATTCCGTGAACATGAACACGACCACGATCATTCCTCGCTGGAAGGTCTGGATGTTAATTCTCGCGAATATCAGGATGCTCACGAAAAAGCGCATGCGAACGACATCAAAAAACGTTTTGCGAATCGCAGCGTAACCACCGGACAAATAATCCTGTTCGGCCTGACCGGCGGCCTTATTCCTTGCCCGGCAGCCATTACCGTTTTGCTGCTCTGCATCCAGGTGAAGGAATTTACGCTCGGTGCCGCGCTGGTACTGTGTTTCAGCATCGGTTTAGCGATCACGCTGGTTTCAGTGGGCGCAGCGGCGGCTTTCAGCGTTCGTCAGGCAACCAAACGCTGGAGTGGCCTGGATACGCTGGCGCGGCGGGCTCCATACTTCTCAAGCGTACTGATTGCACTTGTCGGCATTTACATGGGCTATCACGGCTGGATCGGCGTAACGAGCTGATTTTCTCCTGTATGAATCTCACGCCTGAACCCACCAACCGGTGGGTTTTATATTTCTGAAGCCCATCATATTTTTATCCCCCTGCCGGGGATAGGAATTGAGCTTTTATAGCCGCTCATTTATCATCGACAATATCCCCCATGGGGGATGTAAAATTATAAATGGAATCTGCTATGCAAAAACAATATTTCAGTCAGTTCGTCACCGGAGTGTTACTCACTTCGTTCATCGCCATTCCTGCTCTGGCAGCGCAAGGTGGCTTCTCCGCAGAGAAAGAGCCTGTCGTCACTGAGCACATGTATGCCGGTCATAAAGTTCAGCAGGAGAATAGTCAAAGCCGGATTCAGATCGTATCGTCAATGCACGAAGGGGCGTGGATCACACTGGAAGGCAATGTTGTCAGCCAGCAGCAGGACGAGTGGTATACGTTCCGCGACCCAACCGGTACCATCAAAGTCCGCATCCCGCAGAAAGTCTGGAACGGGCAGCACTTCGATGCTCAGGACCTGGTACGGGTCAGTGGACCGGTAAGCCATGAAAATGATGGTTCAATTTTATATGTTGCAGTTATCAGCAAACCCTAAAACACAATTCTGACGGGCTATGTTTTTTTATATATATAGTTCGTCAACCAAACGTCCGCTTCTCGCTCTTAGCGGACATTAGCATAGGCTATTTACCATAACGCCGCATTACGCGCACCGCCCAGACTGACTCAGCGCGTTTCTGGCATATCCCCGGTAAAACAAGTAACAAACCACCCGAAAATGAACACCAGAAACGCGACTTAAGAATCTACCCTATGAATGGATATGCACTCAACCGAATCGATCTTGGTTTCAATCTTTTTTATCGGGATCAGGCTTCTTTTTAGGTAACTTCGGGGGCTTAACTTGCTGATGACTTTGCGTTCGGCGCGTAAGCCAGGGATGGTCAGCTTTAGGTTTAACATAGTATTTTGAGCGTAAATCAATACGGGCATTATCCACTCGTTCATGGACACTCTTTTCATCATCCAGTGGTATAGGCTCCGGGCCATCAACATACTTTTCCCAGCCCAGCGCTTTCCCGTCATACAGAACGTTAATTTCACCGTCAAAGTTCTCGCATACAGTAACAACCGAATGCCTAAGTCGATATCCCCGGCCCTCACTGCGTACCTGAAACGCACTGCTTTTGTACTGGAAAGTGAGATTTTTAGACAGAACGCGCTTCGCCTGTAGGCTGAAGATATAACCCAGTTCCTCTTCAGAATGGTGCACATCAAGATGAGCATTATCAGTAGTACGAGGCGACGTAGCGAACCGGTTGTTATAGGCTTCAATAAAGGTCGGCAACCATGCATTTGCTGTTTCAATATCACTGATATTCTGAAGCCGCATTTCTTTGACCAGCCTGTCCTGTAGTGTCTGATTGGCGCGCTCTACCCGCCCTTTTGCCTGCGGGCTGTTGGCATGGATTGGCTCGATGCCCAGTGTCTTTATCGCACGAGTGAACTGGGTCAGCTCACCTTCCCGCTCTGGGTTATTTACCCTGAATATACTGTGTCTATCAGAGTAGAGAGCGAGCGGTACGCCATGATCATTAAGGTAACCCCGGAGGGTTTCCATGTAAGCCCGGGTTGTTTCAGCAGGCACAAAACGCAACGCCATCAACGCACTGGTGGCATCATCAATGAAAACGATCAGTGTACATCTGGGGCCTCGATTTTCAAACCAGTCATGAGGTGAGCCATCAATCTGGATCAGTTCACCGTAAGATGGTCGTCGCATGCGGCGTTGATATATACGGGCAATTTTACGACGGCGTTCACGCCATAACCCCTCTTCTATCATCCACTTTCTGAGAGTTTCAACGGATAAAGATAAACCGTGTATCTCGCGCAATTTTTCGCACGCAAACGTAGGTCCAAAATCAGCGTAACGGCCTTTGAGGAGTGAAATTACTGTTGCTCTGAATTCAGTAGAAAAGGAATTATTAGGACGCTTTCCACGTCGGTGGGAAACCAGACCAGAAGGCCCTTCATTTCTATACCGTTGCACCAGACGTTTAACCTGCCGAATAGAAATGCCAATGCGTGCCGCAGCTTGTTCCTGAGTAATATGTCGATTAATTGACTCCTGAATAATCTGAAGTCGGTGGAGTTCCTTATGACTCATCGTAACAGTCTCTTTGATCATGAAAAATCCCCCAGAGAATTGTCTGGGGACATTTTAGAATGGTTCAAAGGGGACATTACAGCTTGGTGTTAACACATAGCTGACTTCTCCTTGCCTTTCGGCAGGTAAGCGGCTAATCTGTTGGTGTCTAGTCATACAGATTAAGCCTCGGGTTAATTGAAAAAATTACTCGGGGCTTTCTGCTTTTTGCCTCACAACACGGCAACAAACCACCTGAACATCATGAGGCAAAAAGCCTCAAGCGCCACCGCCATTATACCCCGGAAGTGGGTATTTTCACCAGGACTCTCCCCGATTTTCAGGCAGTTATCTGCGACTATTTTCCACTGAAATAGTCCGGCCTCGCCTCCAGTTCCCGCGCGATCAGTTCGTCAGCAAACAACGGCGCCAGCCTGTTGACCCTGCGTTCCAGATTACGCTTCCGTGTCGCGGCCTTACGCTCCGGGGACCAGCGTTTTATCTCCTCATCAGACAAAAAATCGATGCAGACTGCATAGCCACTGTTGAACGTGTGTGCCGCCAGCACCTCCGGCGGTGCAACGGCTCCCGCCGGGACGATCATCCTGATAAGTTCTTTTTCGCCGGGACAGGGCAGATGCCGCAGGGTCCAGCGCACGGAGTACATCCACTGCATAGCGTCATCCTCGTCTCATATCCCGGAGTTTATTGGGCAGGCTGAGAGAATCCAGCCAGTGTTCCGCCTCTGACCGGCCTGCCAGTGGCGCTTCCAGTTGTTTGATAATGGCCCACAGGGGTTGCCCGGAGTACAGGCAGTCATACGGCAGACCGCTGAACCGACTGCTCCAGGACTGAACCATGTCGATCAGGTCATCGTCATAAATCCCCTGTCGTTCCTGCCGCTGATACCACGCAACCAGTCCTGCGGGCGTGACAAACGCCAGATCAATTTCGGCCTGCGCCACCTGAGTCTGATAACGCCGGCGTTTCTGGTGCTGTTCTTTTTCCCGCTGTCGGCTGCGGCGCGATGCCGCCACATCGAAACGGCGATAATGCCGCTCACGCTCCCGGAATCTGACCTCCGGGAAATACATATCCACGGTCGACCCGGACAACGGCATCGGACAGACATCCCCGCGCGTTTCAATCAGGCGGTCCAGGGCTTCAATGTATTTATCCTTGTTGTAGCCGTCCCGGCTACCCGGCTCATAACCTGACGTGGCGCACATAACATCTTTCGCGGTGATCCGGCCTGCCTGCTCCACACGCAAGCGTCTCAGTAACGCCATCGCCCAGGGAAAACGCCCCAGCCGTTTTCCTGCCATCAGGGAAGATTCAACGTCAATAATGGCAAGCTGTACGGCCTGCTGAAACGGATTAACAGCGACCAGGGAAAAGTGATTCGGGATCATGCCACCGCCTCCGCATTCAGAAAATCCGCCACCGTGGCTGCGGTACAGTGAAAGCGGTGCATCCCCGCCACCTGAGAAAGCAGGTTCGCAACCGTATCAGGCGCAAGGACATCAGCCTGGTGCAGAACGCGTACCAGTGTGCCGTCGCCGGACAGCAGAAACAGCGTCCAGGCTGGCAGCGTCTCGCCGGGACTGCACAGGCAGAGAAAGTATTCGTTGTTTTCGTCCGGCGCGTAGCGCAGCTGCACGGGGAACAGACCGCCAAACTCGCCACGGTACTCGGCGTTAACGCGCCAGCCTGCCGGGACGTTAATCAGGCACACCACCGCATCACTCAGCTGGCGGCGTGGCTCGTCGCCCTGCTCGCGGACAGCTTCCAGCTCTGCGGGGATCATCAGATTCAGGTTCTCAAGTGTGTATTTCATAGCTGTTCTCCGGGTTGCCCCCGAAGGGGCAACCGTCTCCTGAGTTATGCGGCGTGGTCAGTCGCGGACGGGGTGGCGGTCGTGTTGGTGCTGGCGTCGTCGGCAGCGGTCATCGGCTGCGGACGGGTCATCCAGTCCGGCACCCAGCGTGTATCAGTGAGAATGTCCTGCGCGAGCGTAGCGGCATCACCTTTTTTGAGTTTCAGGACGTCGCGGGAGCGTTCGGCAAATCCGGACTCCTGCACCGCATCGGCAATCTGATCTTTGCTGATTTTGCTGAAATAGTTCTCAGCGGTCGGTTGCCACCATTCGTACAAGTCGATATCGAGCGCGGTTTCCAGCACGTCCAGTGGGCTGCGGTCTGTTTTGCCGTTTGCCCGTTTCTGCACCCCATTGACGGCAGAGGCCACGCAGAAGGCCAGCAGTGCCTGGACAGCCTGCTCGCTCCATTCGAGCAACCAGGTAAAATCCTGTTTCCAGTTCGCAGGAAGCATTGCCTGGAGTGCTGCCTGTTGTCCCTGAATCGCCAGCCATGCCGCCCCCTCCCTGCCTGACGGCGCATTACTTTGCAGTGTCCAGGTCTGCTGATGCAGATTGATACACAGTGGTGCCTGCACACCTGTACACCAGTCCCCTTCAAACACCTCGCGGCAGAATGTCCAGGTCAGGAGCGCCATCGACACTTTTGGGCTTGTTGCGAGGACGGCCTGAGTGACGAGAGAACGTTCAGCGGACAGCGTTTCGACCAGGTTTGCTGAAAATGCGTCTGCTTTGATGTCCGGCTGACGCAGGGTGATCACGCCGTTTTCATTTGTAACGTCTGCATCCTGTGAACGGGTTTTCGGCAGGTCTTCCACTTTGCCGATGGCTCGCTGGATGTAAAAATCGCTGCCGTCACGACTCATGGAAACCACAATGCCCAGACCCGCCTTAAATTCCGGTGTCAGCTGGCGATTAACTGCCGCCGCCTCCAGATCTTCCAGTTCCTGCTGGAACTGGTTTTCGTCGTCATAGTTATCGGATTCCTCAAGGGCAGCATCCAGTGCTTCAATGCGTTGCCGTTCGGCAGCGGTGTACTCCGGTTCAGGCATGGCGAAATACCAGGATTTATTATCCGGATGGTAATTTTTGACAGGTTCAATACGGGCCAGGCTCCAGCCCCACCCTTCTTCCTGTTGCAGGCGCAGCGCCTCTGCATCAAGTTTGCTCTGAACAAGACGGTTAACCAGCAGGGTGTCTGCCCATCCTTCCGTTTCTACCGAGAATAAATCGCGGCGCAGTGCTCCCCCTTCGGCTTCATAGGCTTCCGGGCCAACAAATCGGAATGCCGGAGAGGCCATCGTCATTTCCCCGGATACGATCTGATTACGCAGCCAGGTCAGTTGAGGGACGCCGTTGCCATAATATTGTTTTGCCGCCGTCCAGATTTGCACCTGACGGGCCTGATCAGGCTCCAGCGTCAGTACCTGGCACTGTTCCAGGGTGATGGCATCGTTTGCCAGTTCCTGAATCAGTTCCGGGGCAAGGTTTGCGAGTTTCAGACAGCGCTCCACGTGGCGTACCGTGTAGCCCAGCAGATCAGCAATCTGTGCGGCGGTCTGCCCTTCCTCTGAACGCATGCGGAAACTGATAAGCTGTTCTGCCGGATGCATGGCCTTGCGCTTCATGTTCTCGATGTAGGATGCATCCTTTGCCAGTTCGACCGGGATGGCCTTTACCGGGACAAAAAGCTGGTCAGCGGCGATAAAACCTTCTTCAACCAGTTTTGCCGTGGCGGTCATGCGCCCACGTCCCCCGACCACACCCCGGCGGCCCCCCGGCAGATTAATGACAATCAGGTTTTGCAGGATACCCACCGCTTTGATAGTCGCCGCCAGACTCGCAATCTCTTCCGGGGTGTGCGGGATAATACGGGCGTTATATTCCGTATCGACCAGATCAGAAAATGCCACCATTTCAAGCGGAGACTGTGCCAGTGCCGCCTCCACGCTGGCAGTCTGTACGGCAGTCGCTTTTCGTGCGCGGGTGGATTTGGCAGGTGCTTTTGCCTTAGTATTGGTGTCAGCCATTAGTGTTTCCTCTACGTTACGTTGATGGTGATGCCGTGACCGGATAGCCCTCCGGTCACGGCGCTAATATTCAGTTATGCGTTATCGATTCGCGCCGGATGTACCGCCAGCTCTGCCAGGACGGTTACAGGGAGCTGAGTTTCAGTCGTCTGGATCAGTGAACTGTTTTCAGGTGTGGTCATAATGCTCTCCGGCGTTTCCTTTAAAAGCCGCCCCTGTGGGCGGCGGCGTGTTAAATGTTGATCCCATTGCGCGCGATCAGACGCACAAACTGTTTGAAATGGTCAGCCTCGACCACCGGAACGTGGCAAAAATCTTTATCCACACCCGCACTGACGATGTAGTGATAAGCCCTTTTCATTTTTTCCGGGGCGCGGCTGCGATAGCTTTTCAGCGACGCGAGGGAGTCGAACTCCAACACATCCATTTCCTCCGTTGAGTTTTTCTCGCCTTCGGCGATCAGAATGAGTAAAGGCGAGGGGTTTTTAATCCATCTTCCGGCGGTTTCTTCTCCGGCGCTTTTGACGTTGACGTTCTGTGTGTGCATCCTGGTTTTCTCCTTCGGTGACGGTTAATCCATCTCCCTTGGCTGGTACTCTCGCGGCAACGGGCCAGGTAGCGACGGCGAACGGAAAAGACCAGGGCGCGCCTGCGCGTGCACTTCACCCTGGTGTTTTTCGGGCGAACGGTGCTACAGCAGCCCTCCGCGTGAGGACAGCAGTGGGAGATGGCCTCACCGGACTGACAGAATGCACACACACGACCCGGCAACGTCACACCGCCGGGTCGCCCTTAAAGCGCCGGCGCCCGTCGCCGGCGCGGTGAGAGCGGCGCGTCCCCCGGACGCAGCAAGCGCGCCCCGGACGTTGCCATCGGACACTAGCGAGCAGCCCGAAACCCGAAGGGGTTCGGCGGAGCTTAGCCGGCGGCCTGCCGCCGGGTTAGCGGAGTGTGGCCCTGACGACCCGGCCGGCACGGACGGGAAGCCGAAGGGGGCCATGTTCAGGCTGTTTTCAGTGAAGCTGGCCGGGTGCCAGAGACAACGGCAGACCACAACCCACCGGAACAGGACGCATAACGGCACTGTCTGCACGACATCCCGGCAGACCTGCATAACTGAACGATGTAAGGTGGGGAGAGACGCCGCGCCCGTGGCGCGGGGTTTCCCGCACCGCCGCGCAGCGGCAGGGTTTTCCGCCGTCCCAAAGGGGGGCACCGGGCTTCCCTGCCCGTCTCTTATTTGCCCAGCGTTTTTCTCAGAGCGTCCAGTGCCCGGGCCTCATCCGGGTAGTTGCGCGCGGCCGCCCCCTCTCCCCCCTGTATGTCCTCCAGTCGCATAAATTCACCTGCCAGCGCCAGCACATTTTTCAGCGCGGCGGCAGGCACACTGATTTGACGGTGCCAGGCTTCTTCCTCACGCAGGTTTTCCAGAATGCACACGAGGGTATCCTCCCCCACGCCGCACACATGCTTGTCATCCAGACTGTCAATCAGCGCGACGATGCGCGCCGCCATAATCTCAGTCACGTGGTATTCAGCCAGGCAGTCCTGCACGTCCTCTTTTGTCCAGACAATCAGTGCCAGCGGCTCATCCGGTTTGTATTGCTCAGTCAGTGCGGCGCACAGCGCCTCAGTGGTTCCGTACATATTTTTTCTCTCTCAGGGGCGGCAACGCCGCCCGGTCAGACTATCGTGCTCATCAGGGCACGGCAGGTACTGGTGAACAAAAGCGGGAGTCCGCTTTTTTACGGTGTTCTATTCGCGTGGAACAGTCCGGCCACCCTGTATGATGAACTGGTTGCATAAATACACGCTGACCTGGCATGTCATGTATTCACACATCGAATCGAGGATTTTTGCGGTAGTGACGGGAGGCAGCTCCATGTCCCGGCGGCGTTGGTTAATCAGTTCCTTGTACTGCCTGAGAATATTGCGGGTATCAGTGCTGAGTTCCATGTTTATCTCCTGGGGGGCGGCAGCGCCGCCCCGTTGTGATTCTGTCAGTCCAGCGCGCGCTGAATAACAGCGGCATCCGGGTGGGTTTCAATAAACGCCATGAGCGCTGAAAAGCGGTTGCAGAAATGGGCGCACAACTCGTCATTGTCATGGTGACTGTGATAAAAACTGCGGTGATTGAGCACCAGTGCCGTCACGATGATGCCCGCGACTTCGCCGCTCACCTCCTGCTCAAACCAGTTATCCGGGTTGCAGAACATGACAGTTTCCCTGTCCGGCACCATGAAACCTGCACCATCCGGCAGGCTGTAGTACTCCCAGAATCCCCCGTTGTAGCCGTCGATATACCGGCTGGCATAGGCATACACGGACAACTCGGACAACATGAAATCGCTGCTGAACAGGGACGGCAAAAAAGTCAGGCGCTGTGCGCCGTCAAGACGTGTCGCATCGGTGTGGCTGAGTGTGGTGATCATAAATCCTCCGCTGGTTAAGTGGGTTACTGTTCCGGCTTGCGCCGTGCCGACACGACAGCCCGGCGGTCAGCGGAAGAATGCAAGGGCGACACCGGAAGCCGCACGCGCCGTTGTGAGCGGGCTGAATGCGCCGCGAACAACGGGGAACGGGTGAGGATGGCGAGCGCCAGCGTCCCTTGCAGGCGCCGCAGCCGGGCTACAGTGAAGGCACGGCGTTAGCCGTCACCGCACGGAGGTCAGCATTATCAGTGGTCCGGTCGCAGCCCGCAGGGATACGGCCGGACATCAGGGAGGAGCAGCGCGACACCCTTTTTCCCGTAAGGCGTCGCCCGCCAGGGTGAAGCCGGGTAACAGCGGAGCCGGCGACAACCTTATGGGCTGCAAAAAGCCGGGGGAATCCCCCCGGCCTCATCAGGCGGCCATCAGCGTTTTGATGGTGTCCACATCCTGCATGGCGCGTTTAATACTCACGGGTGTCGGATGCCCTTCTTCCCATGCAAGCCCTTCCTGGTGCACCAGTTCGGCTTCATGGCGGGCAATCAGGCGTTGCAGGACATCCACCGGGACCGGTACTGTCCGGGTTGCATCTTCCCGGATACGTGCCAGCAGGGTTCTCACCGTCTCATGCGAAAATCCGTCTCGCTGGTAGTCCGCCATTGAAAGGCTTCCGGCCTGCAACATGAGTTGTTCTGTTTCCTGGTCTGACGGGTGCATACTGTTGCAGGCGGCCCGGATACTCTCTTGTGTCCAGATGAACAGCAGCAGGGGCTCTTTCGCTTTGAACATACGGACCAGTTCGTCACAGGCTTCTTTGCGGTTACGGTACATCGTGATTTCCCTCTTTTTTGTCAGTTGACCGGGCATGTCATGCCCGGCAGTGGTGTTAGTCCTGAAAACTCTCGTCCAGCTCCAGCATCTCCCGGTAGGCCTCCAGAAAACGGGCATTGATCCGTCTCAGGGTCTGAGCGGCCATGCGTCCGGCCAGCGTGGCCGAATCATGCCGGTGCTCTGATTCCAGACGGTTCAGCATCATCCGGACGTCACACATGGCGTTGCTGAGCGCTGCGACGTCGGCGCGCAATGCTTCCAGTCCCGGGTAATTCATGCGGCCTCCGGCCAGTCAGGATGAAAGGCGCCATCGTTGGCCGCCGGCATCCGGCGCGCCCGTTCGACCTGCGCCAGACGGCGGACGCCGGCGGCGTGGTATTCCTCAAGCAGTTCGATGCCGATATAACGACGGCTGGCTTCGGCGGCTGCCACGCAGGTCGATCCGGAACCCGCAAACGGGTCGAGGATGATCGCACCCGGGCGTGTGAGGGATTCGATGAGCGGGCGAAGGCTCTGCACCGGTTTTTCCGTCGGGTGGTGGCGGTTGCCCGTGTATTTCCAGGGAATGACGTCAGGGATGGGGCAATCCGGTGTCTGCGGCCGCCCTTTGGCCAGCAGATAGGCACTTTCGTGGGTGTAGCCCACAAACGTGGATTTCGAGGCATACGTTTTGGCAAATACCACGTGCCCGACAATCCGGAAGCCGGCCTGTTTCCAGGCGTTAATGAACAGATCGGCACGGTTCCACGCGTAGAAACTGACCATCAGGCTGTCCTGTTTCAGCACGCGGTACATCTGCTGGCAGGCAGGCTCCAGCCATTCCGGCGTGTTATCGCCGGCGAGCGTGCGGCCTGAACGGTCGCGGTAGCCGACGAGATACGGCGGATCGGTCAGAATAAAATCGACGGCACGGGACGGAAAACGGGACATGACCTGCACACAGTCACCCAGGATAAAACGGGACATAGCACTCTCCTCTCTCATATGCGGCACCCTCTTGCGCCGTGCCGACACAAAAGCCCGGCTTTAAGCGGCAGGCGAAAAGGGCGTCACCGCAAGCCGCACGCGCCGCTGTGAGCGGGCTGAATGCACCGTGAACAGCGGGGAACGGGTGAGGATGACGGCGTCAGCGCACCCTTAGAGACGACGCGGCCGGGCTAGCGTGAAGGCACGGCGTGCAAACACACCGGCGCCCGTCACAACGGGGGACGGTTCTGTCGCGGAGCGCAGCGACCTCCTTTCGCAAAAGAGGCCGCCCGAAGGCGACCGGCAGGCTTACTACTCCCGCATCCTTTCGATGGCCATCTCCAGTGTGTACCAGTTGAACCCCACCTCTGCATCATGCTGGTCGTCGGCGATTTCCATCGCCGCCTCAATGTCTTCATCTGTCAGCGAGGGATCGAGAGAAAGAAAATCCTCCGCCAGCCAGAACGTCCCCAGACAGAGGGCATCTTCCGGGTATCTCTGCAACCGCGCGATAAGGCCGGCAATGGTCATTGGGGATCTGTGCATGTTTGTCTCCGGTATAGTGCGGCCAGACAGGATTGCCTGCGCCGTGCCGGCACACAAGCCCGGTGAAAAGCCGAAGTCGGAGGGGCGACACCGCAAGCCGCAGCGCAAAACCTTTACGGGCTGAATGCGCCGTAAAGGGTGCGAACGGGTGAGGATGGCGAGCGGCAGCGGTACCCGGATGACGATGCGGCCGGGCTACCGTGAAGGCACGGTGCAGGTGGAAGCATATCCGGCTCCGGCTGGCGAATTTCGTCAGTCCGGAAAAAAGCGGGCCAGGCCCGCTTCGGATATCAGCAAAGCCGGGACATAAATGCCCGCATGGCCTGGATGCGCTCATGCGACCGTATCCGTTCCTGCCAGTCATTGAAGAACCAGACTGGAGTATGACGCGTCAGGTTCATCTGCAGTGTCAGGGTATTGCCGGTGTTCACCGTGGCCGGAATGCCCAGCAGGCTGAGTTGCACAAACGTCATGTCTGCCGCCAGTGGATCGATATCAATGGTGGTGACCAGAAGCTGTGTCGCGGGATTCAGCCCGGCCTGCAGCATAATCTCCGCAAATGCAATGACCATGCCCCCTGCCCCGCTTGTTGGCTCCTGCAGACTGATAAAGGGGCAGGATTTCAGCTGCGCCAGTAAGTCACCGGCGGCCAGCTGCGCCAGCAAAGATGAAACGGAATGCGGCGTGAAGTATTGCCCCATCTCATCGGCTCCCAGCTCAAGCTCCATGTAAACCGAACCCAGAAAATCCTGGTGCGCTTCTGAGAGCGCAGCGACCATGAGCGAAAACAGCGTATGCATCCGGTCGATATCCGACGCTTTATAGCGGGCGATAATCTGGCTGCAGCGCGCCCTGCTTTCCGGCGTGTGAATGCGGACCAGATCCAGTTCGCTGGCCGCCAGGGTGACAAAATCACGAAAGACCTCACTGCGCCGCAGATACGTCGCTGTCTGGCAGAATTCATCAATGAAGGCCTGCCGCGTTTGCCCCCGGACTTTGCGTGCAGGAACGCTAACAACTGCGGGCAGTGCCCGGGCAGCTGTCAGGTCTGAAACGGGTACTGATGGCGTGATGGCCATATCCGGTGCATCAAACATAGAGAGCTGAGACATTACGCCCCCTCCCCTGGCAGCGTGATAAAAAGACCGTCCATGGGTGCAGCTGCAGCAACAGGATAGCCTGAGACAATCCAGACCTGCAGATAATCCGGTCCCGCATCCCAGAAGGCCACAAGTTCTTCGCTGTCTGCCGGTGGGGTGAAATTATCCGGGAACTGCAGACCGGGCACAGTCATGATCCAGTCAAACAGGTCCAGGACCTGGTCTGTTGAAAGTGATGATTCTTTAGATTCTTTTGCTGCGGTGTTGACGTTTTTCTGTGACATGTTGGATTTCCTCCGGGTTAAGTTGATGTTTCTCTGAGTTCCTTCGCCGCAGAAACAGGCAACCCACACGGAGACAAGGAGGATGCAGGGAGAACGACAAAGCCGCAGCCCGGAGCCTGCGAAGGGACCGGGTGCCGTCGTTCAGCTCTGCGGTCCTTGCAGCCGACGGCCGTGTGGGACAGTCCTGTGCGGTGAAGAACGGGAGAGACATCAGTTCGGGGACAGAACAGGTCACAGTTCCGGAACGCAACGCGTGACGGGCTAAAGCGTGCCGGTACGGCACAGTGAAAGCGACATGGCCAGAGGCCATTGTCAGCGCATAAAAAAACCCGCGGAAGCGGGTTTATGTGTCGCAATATGAGAAGGGTTGGTTACTTTTTCTTTTCTTCCACAGTCAGTATCACCCCGCCGCAGATCAGCAGGGCATACACCAGTTGCAGTATGATTTTCACGGCAACCGACACATCATCAAACATTACAAGCGGGACGATCGCCAGAGTGCTGGCAAGAAGCATATTCTGCCCCACCGACTTCATGCGGGTCCGCAGCTGCTGTTCTGGCACACCGGCCTTAAGGAACATGGTTGCAGTAACGCTTTTAACCCGGGAGGTGAATGTCATTTACATCCCCTTTTTAGACTGGCCAAACATCGCCCTGGCATTGTCGCGGGTCTCGTCATCAGACGGAGCCGGTAACCTGTCTTTTGAGTCGCGATCCTGAACCACTGTCGCTGCTGGCTTACGGTTAACCAGCCCCTTCATCTCTTCGGGAAATACAGCCTGCATCACCATCACCATTTCTTCGAAAGTGGTGTTTTCGTTCAGCAGCTCGGCCAGCATATTTGCCAGCCGGGGATCCTGTTTACGCAGCGCAAAACCAGCCAGCATCGTGGCACGCCAGACACGGCCCCTTTCTCCCTGAGAGATTCTGTCTATTTCATCACAGACATAGCGCTCTGCCTCACTGCTCTCCGGGTTCAGGTAAAACATAATCTTGCGACGGGTATCCGGTTTGTCCATGTTCTCAGCCAATTTCATGCATGCCATTCACCAGGTCATATTGCGGACTCTCGCTGATGAAAAACCTGTCTTCACGTAGCCCACAATGTTTTTTGACCGCACCGGCGATGAGTTCAGCACCGCCACCAATAACCATAACATGAGAATACCCGTTAAAGCTGCTGATCGGCTCAAGAACACGTGTGATCAGGCGCTGATGTGAATCATGGAGTGCCGCCTTCACAAGCTCAAGACGGGAGAGATCATTAATACGCTTACTCAGGAATTCCTCATCATGGCGGTGGATAATGATTTCATCCGCAAGAAGGCTGCTGCTGCGGGTACGGGCCATACTCAGTGCAGCGCGCACGTCCTGGGTCATCAGCGAGACGCCCAGTTCCGGGTTGCCATAAATACGTGAAATACCGCGCATACGCGCCCTGACATGAGAGATATCGAGCGTGGTCCCGCCCAGGTCAATAATCAGCATTGAATCCAGATCATCCAGGTCCTTCACCACGCTGTAGCCTGCCGGGATTGACTCAGGCATTACGTCGACGTTGCGGATAACAAAGGTTTTCCCGCCATTCAGCGTCACCGGCCGCATCAGGCTCTCCTGCTTGCGCCGGATATTTTCTTCGCAGGGCTGGTTGTCACGGTTGTAAAACTCGGCGAGCGGCAGCGTGACAACAATATCCACTTCCTGTGGTTCAATTCCCGTTTTCAGGAGGGCGTGGTGAACGGCCACCACATTCACGTCACTGTACTGCCAGGCCACATTGGTGGTCACCAGAGCGTCCGCGCTGATGGGATCGAAGGAATACTGCTCACCGTTAAAGGCGTAGTTAAACACCGGCTCTGAACCGAAGGTCACCGCCCACTCACGCTTAAAGCTGTTGGGGCTGATAAGCCGTTTGACTTCGTTGCCGTCCGTCCACTGCATTTTGATATTGGTGGAACCATCATCGATAAAGAACTTCATGCTGTGACTCCTGAGATTTTTTGGTATATGTAATAGTCATAAAAAGGTAATTATATGAGATAAATAAGAGAACTATTTATACAGTACACCCTAAAAGGGACGTTATCAATACAAAAAAGAGATAAATTAGAGAACTATTAGTAATTAATTGGAGACTTCACAGAGAAAATTTGTGTAAGGCAATACTGATTTGTAGAGCTTGAGAACAGTGCATCGGCAACGACAATGTCGCCGTGATGTGCCGGCACGCTGGATAAAAGAGGGCTGGAGAGCTGAGGGAATTTTCTATATGCACCGCAGAGAGAATTACCCCGGCCAGTTTGATCGTTTTCATCGCTTGAAATCGCGTGTTGCACCAGTAGTAGCGTTGGCTCTGGCCTGCTAAATAGAGCTTTCAACCGGAGGAAAATACATGAGACTTGAAGCTTTTCAGATAAACAATATAGTCAGGGATGATCTGGGTATTTTTACAGACGGGGTGATTATTCGCGACAACCATGTGTTAATTACGCTGAATCTCCCAGATGGCCAGAAAACCGCTATTGAGGGTGAATGGCGGCATATATCGGACGCCGATAGACTGTTAGATCGTATTGAAATGCTGCAATATGCGATTTATGAGCAGTATCAGGAATATAGAGCAATTATTCCTGCCAGATGGGCCAGATAAAATCACCGGCGAGCAGGACGTTCGCCAGTGGCCTTTTTTAATCCCTCTCATTTATCCCCGCTTCCCGTGGTCAGCCCGCTGATGCAGTACACCATTCATTACCCACATGGTTATCCCCCGTTTCTGTGGATAATCAACCTCTAGCAATGCGGACTGACTACCGGAACAACGCATCCTGTGTCATCCCCAAAAGCCGTACAGTCCTCCCCTGACCCGCTGCCCCCCCTAAAAATTCTTTCACACCTGGACAGTCCGGCACTATCGGAAAAAATGACCAGACAAAGAGCCCCTGAGACTCTATTTATTTTTGATGAAAATACAGCCAATTAAACTCCGGACGCACGATTGATCTTGAAACCTCAGTAAAACAAGAAATAATACTGTATATAAATACAGTATAAAAAGGAGGTTTTATGTTTCATTTTACTCGCCCGGCTATCAACCCGGAGCCATTCACAGCCCCTTTGTTTACGGAACGGTGCCAGGCCGGGTTCCCCAGTCCAGCCCAGGACTATGTTGAAGCAGAACTGGACCTGAATGAGTTTTGTATCCAGCGACGCAGTTCAACCTATTTTGTCCACGCAATAGGTAACTCCATGACCGATATAGGATTACACTCGGGGGATTTACTCATTGTCGATAAGGCTGAACGGGCACGTCACGGCGACATTGTCATTGCCGAGGTGGATGGAGAATTTACAGTAAAACGTCTGCTTTTAACTCCCCGCCCTGGCCTGCAGCCCATGAATCCTTCTTACCCTACTCTCTGGCCAGACCCGGAACACCTTCAGATATTCGGTGTGGTGATGGCATTCGTGCACAAAACCCGGGGACATGACTGATGTTCGCCCTTGCTGACGTCAATTCATTCTATGCAAGCTGTGAAAAGGTATTCCGGCCCGATCTTCGCACTGTTCCGGTAGTGGTTCTCAGCAATAACGATGGTTGTGTAATTGCAAGGTCGAAGGAAGCCAAGCAGTTAGGTATAAAAATGGGGATTCCCTGGTTCCAGCTGAAGAATATGCAATTTAGTGAAAAAGTGTACGCGTTTTCAAGCAATTATGAGCTCTACGCGAGCATGAGCAATCGTGTTATGAGCCATCTGGAAGAACTGGCTGTCCGGGTGGAAGCCTACAGTATTGATGAAATGTTCCTGGATATTCGCGGCATCGATGCCTGTATGAGCTTCGAGGATTTCGGCCGTCAGCTGCGCGAACATGTCAGGAACGGTACCGGCCTGACCATTGGTGTCGGTATGGGGCCTACCAAAACGCTGGCGAAGAGCGCTCAGTGGGCCTCAAAGGAGTGGACGCAGTTCGGGGGCGTTCTGGCCCTGACTCCCGGAAACCCTAAGCGAACGGAAAAAGTACTCTCTCTGCAGCCGGTCGAAGAAGTCTGGGGAGTCGGGAACAGAATTGCCAAAAAGCTCAGCATCATGGGCATTAAATCTGCACTACAGCTCGCACGCTCCAATACAGCTTTTATCCGGAAAAATTTCAGCGTCGTCCTCGAGCGCACTGTTCGGGAACTTAACGGAGAGAGCTGTATCGCGCTTGAAGAAGCACCACCGGCTAAACAACAGATTGTCTGTAGCCGGTCCTTCGGTGAAAGGATCGTTACGCTTGAGGGCATGAGGCAGGCAATATGTCAGTACGCTGAGCGTGCAGCAGAAAAATTACGCGGAGAACGTCAATTCTGCAGTCACATCTCAGTCTTTGTTAAATCATCCCCGTTCGCCGTAAACGAGCCGTATTACAGCAACGTAGCCTGCGAAAAACTACTTACCCCTACTCAGGATACCCGTGACATCATTGCCGCATCCCAGAGAGCGCTGGAGCGTATCTGGCGTGACGGCGTGCGGTTTGCCAAAGCAGGTATCATGTTGAATGATTTCACTTCGTCAGGGGTAGCTCAACTGAATCTGTTCGATGAACAATCGCCCCGGCCACACAGTCAGGAGCTAATGGCTGTTCTGGACAGTATCAACCAGTCGCGACTCGGACAACTGTGGTTTGCCGGCAGAGGTACTGCTCCTGAATGGCAAATGAAACGAGGAATGCTTTCGCCAGCTTATACCACGCGCTGGAAGGAAATTCCGAAAGCCAGGATCGGTTAAGCCCTGAGAATGCAGGCAGTGCTCGCCGCAGCCGAGTGACCGGGCAAAGCACGCGAGTGAGCGAGGAAGCACCAGGGCGCTGAGCTATATTTTACCTCTTACGCTCTGAGTACAGTTGAAAGCAAAGCTATAGGTTTAAAATCATGGCGATTTCACTATGAAATTCTATCGGAAAACGATAGTAAAACATGATGTTACAGTTGAAATCGCCATGGCGAATTTAACTTGAAAAATGCTTTTTAAGGATTGATTCGATCGCATTATCTATATCGTTTTGAACCTCTTTAGACATACGGTTGAATTCATAGGTAAGGTTGCGACCTTTGATTTTCTTGCGCGCGAATTTATCCTTTTCATCAAAATCCCAAAGAGGTGTAACTACTGCTTTATCTTTCAAAGGTGGCGAAACTAAAGATAGAGAAGTTTTAGATATCAACTTGAGCACTGCGTTTTTTTGTTCATCCTCAGCAAAACTGTCATCAGCGATAATGCTGTCCAGCTGGCTGGCTATATTCTCTACCAACACTTGGTAAGAGATTTGTTTTTGGCTTAATGACAGATCAATATCAAGTAGCGCTTTATAGTCACTAAATGATAGCTCTGATTGGATTGGAAAAAGCGAAATCAACTCTTGTGGTACCGCCGCCGCCTGCATCGCTCTTGTTACTTTAGCTTGAGAGAGTCCTTCCTGTTCAGCGATCTGTTTCTGACTCAAACCTGTTTCTTTCATAGCCAAAAGTCTGAGACCTATTTCACGAAGGTTATGTTCTTTGGCAGTCTGAATATCTTTGGCAAGTTGTCTTGCTTCTTCGTACGTTAACGACTCCGTTGTCGTCATCACATCGAGTGGAGCATGCACAAATATCGCAGCAGCCCGCCTGCGAGAACCATCGAGTATTTCAATTTTTTCTCGTTCTGTTACCCCTATACATGGGAAGAACTGCTGTAACTTGATGGTCTTGATAATATCTTTAAGAGATTCTTTTGTAAGAGCAGCCTGATCTCTTCCATTTGTTTCTTGTTTAACAAATGTTTGAGTAGAAACATCCGAAGCTGGAACTGTCATAAAACTAAATTTTACTTTACGCCCGGTTTTGAGTGTAAATATTTGCGTTCTTCCTTCTGCTGCCGTTGGCTCAACTGACAGCTGGGTATTTAATTGCCTTCCTATAGTTTTTCTCGACATTATTTACCTCCGTTTGAACGAACAAACTCAATCCGATCGAAGACTGCTTTAGCAAAGTCCTCAGCTGCTAATTTCGCATTCTTGAGTGCATCACTGCTTCCATCATATGTGACCGGATTGGCTGATATAACAGTATCAAATGTCTCCCCACTTCGTTCAAAACCATCCAGCCTGGGTAGAACCGCATCCAGCATGTCAGCACCAAAAACTTCCTTTGCCTGACTTAAACAAATTTTATGGTCAGGTTTATTCAGTATTTTTGACATGTAACCTATGTTTCCGATAAGCCGACATTCATGCCCTTCGGCCTCAATGCTTCCAATTAGATCAGGAAGACTCGCAACGAATTTCAGTGAAGAATGAAAATCGATGGTGGCAGGGGGAAGCGGGGTGAGGAGGATGTCAGCCGCTCCAATGCCATTTTTAAGGAAAGCATCAAGATGGGGACCAGTATCAATAAAAATAAAATCGTAATCTTTTTCTAACTTATCGATGATATTTTCTCTGAGCACCGCATGTATGTTTTGACCTGGCAAATTATCGTTGCACAGTTCTTTCCACCGTTCAGCCAAAAAAGCATCATCAATTGAAGCCGGAATAATATCGACTCCTGGAATCGTGGTTGGAACGATAAATTCTGACATCAGTTCTTCACGGCTTACATTCTGAAGCATTGCCTGAGCAGCCGTCTCTTCAACCAGGCCAACTGAAGATTCATGGCGAAGTAACATTGTCAGAGAAGCCTGAGGATCAAAATCGAGTGCTAAGACTCTGATATCTTCATAGAGAAGATGCGGGTGAGCCCTGAATGCATGTGCAAGCGTGGCTGTAGAAACAGATTTAGACCCACCACCTTTAAGATTCGCAACAAAAATTGTGAAAGCTTTTGGATGACGATCTCTGTACTTTGGTACTCCACGGTGTCGATATAAATCGATGACGTTTTGTAACGTCATCGCATACTTGACGGTATTCCCAGATGGTTTTTTATTGAATTCATAGCCATCTGATTCCATTTCATTCACAGCGTATTCAACACTGCCTTTGCTTAGCTTGGGTAATTTATAGAGAGATGCTTTGCTGTATACCTGGTAAAATTCATTTTGTTTTAATTCCTGTTTTTCTTCACGAACGTGTTCACTCAATGAAGTCAACATTTTGTGTGCTCTTGATGCTACCTTCTTCAACTGATCTAAGTTTCGCATGATGTTTACCTGATGACGTTTTTTGTCATTTTGACCAAAAAGCTTCATGTTGCAAGATATTATTCATGAGATTTTGGTATTTAGCACATTTCTTTCGAGGTAGTGTTCAACGGGGCATGTCTTTGGTTTAAGCATGTGGGAAATACCCCAACTTGGAATGCAATTTAATTACTATGGGAAAGAGGCCAAGTTCTTGTAAGGGTTATTTGTGGGAAACACCCCAAGTAAACAAGTTGTGGTACAAAGTTCCGTCTATCCAGTCAACGAACAGTATCCTGTACTTCCAAGCAGATAATCAGCTCCGTTGACTAATTATGGGAAACTGGCCAACTTATAAGTCAAACATTTATACCGCTCGCCGCAGACAAATGACCGAGCAGAGCGAGCGAATGGTCGAGGAAGCGGAATATCCACGGAGTATCAAAATGCTCTTACGCACAAGTAGAAGACTGACTGGATCATGTAAAATATGGGGAATACCCCAAGTTCTCTTTTAGTTTGTTCACATATCCACAGGCTTATTTTTAAAGGCATTTTTATTCTTTTTCATTTTTTTATAATTTTTCTACTTTTTAGCATTGCTGCAAGCCTTGGTATTACAGGCCTCAGGAGGGGGATCTATGGGAACGGGGGCAAGTAACTATGGGAAAAGCACCGAGTTTATATGGGATTTACACCAAGTTTATATGGGGAACACCCCAAGTTATCATGGGAGATACCCCAAGTTACTATGGGAAACACCCCAAGTTTTTCACTCCATGTCACTCTGTGGATAACTCGTTGTTAAAACTTGTCGAATCACAACTATCATGCCATGATATGGGTACTTCAAATCTTACCCATACAGAAAATGACAACTTCAACTGCTATAACTGCTCAAGCAAAAAAAGCAGTAAACATCAGTCAATCCAATGAATTGACTGAGGCTGCTTATCATCTTCCGTTACAGGCAAAACGAGTTTTATGGTTATGCCTTATGCAATGCTATTTCAACAAGGAGAACCCTGAAGAGGAGTCTCCAGTCTTCACTATTACTGTTGCCGATTATCAAAAGTATTTTAAAGTCGGTGTTGATACGGCATCTGGCGATGTTAAAAAGGGAGTGAATCTTCTCGCGGAAAGCAACGTAACTTTTTATCCAAAAGAAGGGGAATTTGAAGAGCTTAAACGTCCCTGGCTTGCGGAAGCGGGTCTAAAACGGGGTAGGGGAAAATGGCAAATCGAATTCAACTATAAAGTCATGCCATATCTTATGGGGCTAACCAGCCAATTTACAACCTATTCCCTGTATGATTGCGGCAAGCTTAAGAGCGTTAAGGTAATTCGTTTATACGAAAGCCTTTGCCAGTATCGTCAGTCTGGAATATGGATAACTACACCAGAATGGCTTTCTGAAAGGTTCATGTTACCAGCTTCGCAAAGGACAAATATGGCGGAGATGAAACGAACTTTTCTTAATCCGGCGCTTAAGAATATTAACGAAAGTACTCCCCTTAAGGCATCAATGTCTCAGGATGACAACGGGAAGCTGATTTTTACAATCTTGGATAAATCGGCCTGAACTTGGGGTATTTCCCATCAGGGCATCGAGAAAGAGAAGTAAAGTTGGGGTGTTTCCCATAAACACTCATCTGTCGTTAAGGTGATTCAACACCCCAAAAATATGCCGACTAAACGGTTTGGCACTGTGTGTCGGAGGGTCGGTCTGTAGTTTTCCCAGCGTCCTCATTCCCTTATGCTGTTCAGCTTTACGAAGACAGTACTCTTCATCCGTATATCCCATAGTCTCGATCACTACCTGATGGATGCTTCCAGTAAGGTCCCGGGCGGTGACAATAAAGTCAGGTAGTACAAACTGAATCGCCACGGGTTTAACAGACACCTCAGAGTCATTTAAGATGGCTTAAAGAGAGGTGCCCATGAGCGGTAAGCGTTATCCCGAAGAGTTTAAAACTGAAGCAGTCAAACAGGTTGTTGATCGCGGTTATTCTGTTGCCAGCGTTGCAACACGTCTCGATATCACCACCCACAGCCTTTATGCCTGGATAAAGAAGTACGGTCCGGATTCTTCCACTAATAAAGAACAGTCAGATGCTCAGGCCGAGATCCGCCGTCTCCAGAAAGAGCTGAAACGGGTTACCGACGAACGGGACATATTAAAAAAAGCCGCGGCGTACTTCGCAAAGCTGTCCGACTGAGGTACGCCTTTATCCGTGACAACTCCTGTTGCTGGCCTGTTCGCCTGCTCTGTCGGGTGCTGGATGTTCATCCCAGTGGTTTTTACGCCTGGCTTCAGCAGCCGCATTCACAACGCCATCAGGCAGACCTGAGACTGACAGGACAGATTAAACAGTTCTGGCTGGAGTCGGGATGCGTCTATGGTTATCGCAAAATCCATCTGGATCTGCGTGACAGCGGGCAACAGTGCGGAGTAAACAGAGTCTGGAGACTGATGAAACGTGTCGGAATAAAGGCTCAGGTCGGATACCGAAGCCCGCGGGCACGTAAAGGCGAGGCCAGTATCGTGTCACCCAACAGGCTCCAGCGACAGTTCAATCCGGATGCTCCTGATGAGCGTTGGGTAACGGACATAACCTACATCAGGACCCACGAAGGCTGGCTGTATCTTGCCGTTGTTGTTGATCTGTTCTCACGCAAAATTATCGGCTGGTCCATGCAATCCCGGATGACAAAGGACATTGTCCTGAACGCACTGCTGATGGCTGTATGGCGGCGTAATCCCGAAAAACAGGTGCTGGTTCATTCGGATCAGGGCAGTCAGTACACAAGCCATGAGTGGCAGTCGTTCCTGAAATCACACGGCCTGGAGGGTAGCATGAGCCGTCGCGGTAACTGCCATGATAATGCGGTTGCAGAAAGTTTTTTCCAGTTGTTGAAACGTGAACGGATAAAGAAAAAGATCTACGGAACGCGGGAAGAAGCCCGCAGTGATATTTTTGATTACATCGAAATGTTTTATAACAGTAAGCGTCGGCATGGTTCTAGCGAACAGATGTCACCGACAGAATATGAAAACCAGTATTATCAACGGCTCGGAAGTGTCTAGATTATCCGTGGCGATTCAAACCCTTTTTCACCTTCAAGATCCACCTCGATATCAAAAAGAGGCTTTACCAGGCTTAACGCCGGCGCATCCGATTTTTTTGACAGCCATTCAGCCGCTTCGGAGAGGCTTTCAAGCGTGCCGCGTTCCAGGCCACTGTCAACTGGCACCGGGCATCCGCGCCTGAACAGGGCATGCGCATAACCTTCGCTGCAGATCACAGAGCCATCCATACCTCTGCGAAATGCCAGGATCACCCAATAGGGTGGCCGGGCACCATCCTGTGCTTCGCCGTTAATACTCAACCCTCGCTCAGGGCGGAAAACCAGCTCACCGTCCGGCCATATGAACGAGACTTCGTCCCGGGAGACCTTTGTGGATGTAAAAATCTGAAAGAACATCCGCGTTTTATTGGCGGGCCAGTGTGCATCCGGACGTTCAAGCGTCTTCATCAGTTGTTCCCTGCCGTTTTCGCTAATACCGGGAGAAAATCTTACGATCTCTGACAGCAGACGCCCCCGAATAAATTCATTTTGTTCCGTAACGTTCCTGAGCATGTTTACGGATTCCGAGACACTCCGGGACGGAATCGGAAACAGAGAGTCAATACGGTTAAGGCCTGCGTCCTCAATAAGAGTTAGCAGCAGCCGCGCTATACGCGGACGGCGGGTACGGCGGGTGCGATCGTCTTCCGGTTTGGTGGGACGTCCCGGAGCTTTAATGGTGGTACCGGCATCATCCGGAGGCAGGAAATCTCGGTAGCTTATTCGCCTGCTTCCTGCCGTTTTTCGTGTGCCGACCCGAGTTGCTCCTTCATCACCGCAGAAAGGGCGGTACATACGGCAAGACATATCATGTTCGTGACTGAATCCTGCCAAGAAGAGAGTGCCAGTATCCTTCATCAGGTTAGCGCTGTTCCGGGCTGGGTGTTCACCATGTACGCAGTCACATTCAAGCCAGGCCTCTTTTTGCCGCATTTCCTGAAGTACCGAACTGGCGAGTGTCAGTTCGCCAGTAGTTAGCGGCGCGCGAGCGCTGTAGTAAGCCTTGACGGCGTCTTCCTCATCGGGACGCAGCCAACGAATTGATCCGCCGGTTGGATTTTTCTTACGAACTAGCTGCATGGCCATGGATATGTCCTCAGAATGTTAGTTACGGGGTTTGTCCTGTGAGTGTTGTCGGAGCAGGGAAACGGCATCACTTTCGGGCATAGAGAACTGGACGCGATGGCGGGCGGCGACATCAAGCGCAAACACCTTCGTGTAGACTTCCGTTGAGCTGATTGACTTGTGGCCCATCAGGCTCTGCAGCACCTTGAGTGGAATACCGGCGTACAGCATGTGCATGGCGTAGGAGTGACGAAACGTGTGCAGGGTCACCGGTACCGAGAACGACACCCCGTCAGCCGCAGCGGCGTCAGTGGCTTCATTCAGCCACGTCCTCGCCGTCCGGTCGGTAATGTTCCAGAGGCGCGCCTTTTCGGTCCGGCCGGTGCGTTTGTTTTTGCGCTCGAGCGGAATTTTCAGGGTGGCCACCATCATCTCCAGCTGGCGGACATAGAGGTTATCTGACAGCGGGACCAGACGGTGGGGCGTGGCACCGGCGGGCGTACGGCCGGCACTGCGGGCCGCTTTTTCTTCACGTTGTTTGAGGGTGGCCAACTGCACAAACGGATACGGTGATACCAGCGAAAAATCCCCCCGCGTCAGGGCCAGCGCTTCGTTGATACGTGCGCCGGTGTTCCACAGGGTGGCCAGTAACATCCTGCGGTGCAGATCCGGGACATAGTGGAGCAGGGCATTGATTTCCGGCGCCAGCAGGTATTTTGGCAGTTCATCCTGTACCAGAGCCATCTGGCGCAGTGCCAGTGCCGCCGGATAATCGATGGCCACCGGCAGCTGCGCCGGTGCCGAACCGTAATTCACAAGCTGGGTCATGTTATGTTCCTGTCGGAAGCGGAATTATTCATCCAGGGACCAGGGGGACGGCAGAGCACACAGCGTGCTGAGTTCCTGAATGATACCGTCACACTCACCGACCAGTTTCTGGTATACGTCAGAGGCGGTTTCACGGTATTCGTGACCATCCGTATATTCTTCAAATACAGCATCCAGCCGCGCCTCGTGCTGAGTGCGCAGAAAAGCCAACCTGTGAATTCTCAGCTGCAGCACACCATCCAGGACAGTCCAGTCTCCCTTTACCCTGCTGAAATCCGGCGCCTTGGGCCGTGGCAGAATACCATCGTCCTTAACCGGGAAGCGTGAAAACTCATGACACTGCACCCGGAATCCTGCCAGGATTATCATCAGCTGGCTGCCGATGTATGCGCGCTCTGAAGCCAGCTTTTTATCTGCAGCCTTTTTTTCGCGTCTGGCGGCGAAATAATGTGAGAGAAACTGGCTGCCCAGCGCACCACCCATTCCAGCCAGTGCTGTAGCCACCGGCACCCACAACGGAACGACAGCGGTCATGGCGTCCGCTCCGGTTCAGGCCGTAATCTGCTGTTGATCACCATGACCTGCCGCCCGTGTTCTGATACAGCAGTGGCACCTCATCAGACATCATTACATGACGCGTGCTTTTTCCGTGAAAAATGCGGCGCATCATCGGTGTAAAATCTGCAGGCTCCCAGCCATAGGGCCACGTACAGTAAATCCCGTCCTTAAGCGTGTTATCCCGTCGCTCAGGGCCGGCAACGATGCGTCTGACCTCAAGGTTCAGCGCTTCACCGCGCAGGCCGTACTGCCCCAGGTAGCGGCGCAGCCGCGTTCGCGGCATCCGGGGGTCTGATTTTTCGCCGGCATTAACATCCGTAAACTGTGTGATGGTCATAATTCCCGCGCCAAACTTGCGCATGGTTCTTAAGGCGGCAGCCATATCGTTCATTCCTGTCTCCGGTGAGTAATCGACTCTGTACACCCTGTTACCTGGCGGCAGGGCGGGTCAGTAAATCCCGCCTTGACCGACAGCCTCAGCCACGGTGTGCCTGTTTTGTTGCACGAACGCGTAAGTGCGCTCACGTACCCCGGTATCACAGAACCCCCAGGAAAGTGCAGCACCAATAATGTCGGCCGGAAGCGCCATGAAGAACGCCCTGATCTGCTCCGGGGTGGGTTCTTGTGCGACGCCAGACGCAACCAGCAGATCATGAAGCAGCTCCCGGTCGTGATGCCCCTCTGGTGTGTTGTGCCAGAAGGCTTCACGGACCGCATTCAGGCGCTGATCTTCGGCCCTGTCTTCCGCTTCCTGGCGCATCGTCTCCTGCTCCTGCTGTTCCTCTGTGGGTGTTGTCTGCTTAAGCAATTCTTCGCAGGAGATACCAGGTCGCCGTGCGGCTGCCTGCAGCAGGACACTCTTCCCCGGGCCGGATGGGCCGGGCATCACCGTGTGCACAGGTATCGCCATCTCTGCGGCGGTAAATTTCGAACTGGTCATGGTTGCCTTCCTTCACTATTGTGACTGCGGATGCTGTCCGCTTTCTGTGACGATAAACGCGCCCGCCCTTGTTCCTTCGCCTGTTGAGAAATCCTGTCAGCACGGGTCAGCCAGAGCACGGAATGACGGTCAACCCTCAGCGTGGCCGGGGTGTTTTCGGCTTCTTTCTGTCCTCTGCCACACTGAGCTTTTCTTTATATTTGCGGATCCTTCCCCCCAGAGAAGAGAGGGAAGCCGGATGATTTAAGGTGTACCGAGGTTGTCCTGTACAGTGGATTTTCAGTAAGCCTTTACCCTCATCAATCCAGATAAAAAGGCAGCGCCCTATTTTTACCGGCTCCGGACTGGCATCAAGCACTTTTTGCGCATCCTCGAGAGTAAACTCGTGAGGAAATTTCCCGGCATCAGCCGCGCGCAGGACATCCTGTGCGGTATGTTTCATTATTTGCCCCTTAAAAAACGGATGGAATGTCGGATTCATTGTTGTCTGGAAATCCCGTCAGCCGCTATAGCAGTCACCCCTGCATTCGTCCTCTGGTGAAAACAAACCGTTATCATCAATATAAGGATGAACAAGCATTGTCATCCAGAACCATACATCCTTAAGGAACGCTTCAGAAACAGCGGTATCCTCATCTGGTTCATCAATAATCAATCCCGTATCATGTTCGTGATAGAAGATTGTGTACTCCCATTCATCCGGATGACCGACTTGCATGGCGAGCGTTCTTCCTCCTGTTGAACGAATCTCACTGCCTCGCCATTTGTCACAATGCGATAGTTCATCGAGATCTGTCTTAGTAGAAAACCAGAGTTCCTGATGAATCAGTTTCAATTCAAAAATGACATGCTGAAAAGTGTGGCTCACCTCGCCCCTCCAATACCCGATAGTAACCTGTCGCGATTATCACGTATTGATTAACCTGAAAGTTACAGCTGATAATTTTCCATATATAAATCATTTCCATGGTGATAATACGCAGGCATATAACCACACCATTAAATTACGGGATGGCCGTTTCCGCCTGATCCGACTTTTACGCTGTCTGAGACTTTCCGGAAGTGTACCACGGCCAGGAAATAACCACATCGCTGTTTTCGGCACCTGCGCGCCGGATCACGGGGCAGGGGAGAAACACAACATCTAGCGGTATCAGCAGATGTCGACAACGCTACATCTTGTGTGGCTGGAAAGCAACGCGCTGGCCAGTGCGGAAAGATCCGGGTCTGGCTTTTTTCGGATCCCGGATGACAAAACGCATGATATTTCCTGTAAATGCAATTATTCATAACATTTATATTCATATATGTTAAAAGTGCGAAATTAGCATCAGTTGTTGGTTATTATTAAGATTTCAGCAACAAACCGTATCCCACCCGCTTCGTTAAAAAAACCGAAGGTCATCAGAAGCGCTCACTGATCGTTCCGGGCTGAGACGGTGGCAGCGTCACGGGTAATGTCTCTATTTTATTGGTCGTGAGGAAGGCCGGATAATGGCCAAACTAAGAAGCCATAGCATTGGGGGCAGCCTGCTGATCTGGTATGATCGAGCAGAGGCTCATCTCAATGAGCAATCCCCGCAACAAATTTTTTCGGGGTGCAACAGACCCTTTAGTGTCCAGGCCTGAAAAAAAAGAAAGCACGGTCTCTGAGAGACTACGGTCCTTACGCAACCATACCGGTTAGCAAGCTTTATATTTTCATTATGACTATCTGTATAACAGGGGAATGAATGTGATTAAAAAAATATGCGAAGTGATTGATGGAGAGTATGTCTGTGACATTGATATCAGTGTGGAAGAATGGAAAACTTTATTAACAAATGATAAAGTTTTTGACACAAAAAGTATTGCAGCGTTAAAAAAATGGTTTATTGAGCCAAATCATTCCTGCACATGCTTCGATATTGGTAAGAAGTACGACCTGCACAGCATGAGTGCTAATGGAGTCATAAACGGACTGGGTGGCAGAGTTCAAAAAGAACTTGGTAGATTCGAGGTTAAAGGTGTCGGAAATATCGCATCCGGTACAAAATTCATTACCGTAATGAAGAGTAAAGAAATCGGCGGAAAACCCAAAAGAAACTTATGGACAATTCGTGAGGAACTTGTTCAGGCAATTAACGAACTGGATTTTTTTGGTACAACAGAAATGGCCAGCAGTGAGTATTACTCTGACGATGAGTTGATCAATGCCATAGAGAAAAGTAATATCTTTGACAACGTTCAGACGTTTGAATATACAGGGGAAGCCAAACCAAAGAAAAATGCAATAGAAGTAAAAAATGGCCTCTCGTATCCCAGGAGTAAAGGCGTATCCCAAAATGCGCTGAATAAAGCAGGTTACAGATGTGAAGTCGATAGTGACCACCCAACATTCAGAAGGCGAAATTCATCCTTAAATTACACAGAACCTCATCACATTGTACCTATGTCCAGGCAAGATGCTTTTGACACATCTCTTGATGTTGAAGAAAATATCATATCTCTGTGTTGCAATTGCCATAAACAAATTCACCTTGGTCAGGGTTATGAAGATATGCTGAAAGAAATATACACTGCGCGAAAAAGGTTATTAAAAAAAGTTGGTATTGATATATCACTGGAAAACTTGATTCTTTATTACAAAATGGAAAGTAAGTGAGATTCAAACGAGAGTGATACCTTCGTTTTATTGGTCGGGATGAACAGCAGATGATGTTTCCGGCAAGTATCGGGGCCAGAAACTTTCTGTTAAAAAAGAGGTAAAAGTAGTCTTGAGCCCTGACTGCGAATTGCCATTGCGCATGACCAGAGAACAGGACGAACCCCTGCCAAACCCAGGCATGAGAAACGCTTTTAAAACATAGACTTAATTAAAATCAGCAATTCCCATCGAAATAATAAGCAAGCAGAATTGGCTCAGGTGAATTTCACTCGGTGCAGTGCATGCGTTGGGGGTTTTAAAAGGAAAAACCCGAAATGAATCGGGTTTTGATTAATTAACGATTAACAGGTTCCCGTGCCCGGGAACACTCTGACTGTACGCGCAATATATTATTTCCGCAATCATTATTTTTGATTACCAAGCCATTTATTCATCTGCTCAATTTCACCTTTTTGAGCTTTAATGATGTCCTGCGCGAGCTTTCTCATTTCCGGATCTTTTCCGTATTTTAGCTCGGTCTCAGCCATTGCTATTGCCCCTTCATGGTGTGCTACCATGCCTTTCGCAAAAGCCTTGTCGGGATCGGAATCTTTTACAGCGGCCATCATTTTGTCATGCATACCTTTCATGCCGGACATATATTCCTGTGACGATGCCGATGAGGATATATCTGACATTTTCATTTCTGAATGTTCTGCGGAAATCGCTGGCAGGGATAACATCAGTATAACAAAAAGCGAATTTGTGATTTTCATATAATAAACCCTTTCAGATGGTTACCGGATAAGTTTAGCTGAGTCAGACAAAAAAGCCCCCTGAAGGGGGCAAAAAATAACAACATATCCGTATAAGGGACAATCTACCAAGGAAAGGGTAACCGCACGGAAACTTCAGTTGTCATCAGCCCGCATTGATCATGCGGCGGTGTGCATCAGCCATAGCCTGATGGGGGCCGGACTGACCGTTATTCGTAAATTCATGGGCAACAGCTGCTCTTTCATGTTCATTCATCGCCGCAAACGAAGTCGCCGGACGGGAAGCGTTAACGGTACCAGTTCCCATCATCTTCTGATGACTTTCCACCATTTTCTGATGCGCATCTGCCGATCCGTTCGTCATGGTTTCATGGGCAATAATGGCCTGTTCATGTTGATTCATACCGGTCATACTGGGGGCGGCCCCCTGAATTCCTACAGGAGCAGCAGCAGACTGCATCTGGTGAGCAGGAGCCTGTGCATTGTTGACGCGCTCATGGATATTCACGGTTTCCGTGGCCCACACTGACGAAATTAAGCCAAGACCTAACACAGATGCTAAGACGATATTTTTCATGGTGACTCTCCAATAATTAATTAGTGATGTCCGGGAAATCATTATCTGAGTCTTCAGTTCCATAATTGAAACATCTACTGCAGTGATTATTTCTCCGGGAGATGGCTCTCTGTTCATTACATGGCATAGTGCTACACCATGTAATGATTCTGTAGTCCATCCTTCCTGATAAGTTGCACTAATTATATCGAATGGCTTCTGTTTGCTGCATGACAGGCTAATGACATCTTTGTCATTTAAATCTTTATTCTCAGTACTGGGTTTCCGGAATCATTTTCTCCAGTCTGGGCACGGATAGGATAAAACGAGTTGAACGTACGTCCGATTCCACCTGCACTCTTCCGTGATGTGCTTCCACGATGGACTTCACAATCGCAAGGCCGATGCCGCTGCCTTCTCCTTTTCGTTGTCTGGACGGATCTACCCGATAAAAACGGTCAAACAGCCTTGATAAATGCTCTTCAGGGATTGGTTTCCCCGGATTTTCAATCACAAGGTCAAAAAAGCTCTCCTGCTCTCTTATTGAGACGGTGATTGCCTGTCCCTCCGGGGTATAACGCAGGGCATTGGATAACAGATTATTGATCGCCCTTCTGAACATTTGTGGATCTCCCTCAACCAGGCAGGGCATCCCGTTAAATTTGAGCGTGATATTGCGTTCTTCGGCCCAGGCTTCGAAAAACTCGAAGACTTTCATGACTTCCGCTCTGAGGTCAAACATGACCCTGTCAGGTATCAGCTGATTATTATCTGCCTGTGCCAGGAACAGCATATCGCTGACCATTTTGGTCATCCGGTTATACTCTTCAAGACTGGAATAGAGGACATCCTCAAGTTCCCTCTGTGTTCGATCCTGACTCAGTGCGATTTCAGTCTGCGTCACCAGATTGGTGATGGGCGTTCTGATCTCATGCGCGATATCGGCAGAGAAATTGGCCTGGCGGGTAAAGACATCCTCAATCTTTCCAATCATATGATTGAACGAGATAACCAGTTGCTCCAGCTCAATGGGAACGCGTGTCGGTTCCAGTCGCGCATCAAGATTCTCGGAGGTGATGTTTTTAATGGCATTGCTGACATTACGAAGGGGCAGGTGCCCCTGACGGACAGCGATTCGAATGATCAGAACAATCAACAGGCTTATCACGACGGCAATCGCAATCAGGTTCTTTTTCAGCGCATCGAGGTAATGGAGATGGAAATTAATGGATAGGCCAGTCAGCATGACATAGTTCTGCTGTTTGCCCTGAAATATCGCCTGACCAGAGGAGGCGATAATCCTGTATGTTTCCATCTTCATTTCGGACCCGGTATCCATCGGTCCCGCAGGATCCTCCACCGTCCAGAGAAAGACATCCCGTGCGCGGCTGTGCTCGCTAAAATCTGCTGAATTCACTGCCGGGCGTAGTGCCGCCCCCTGAGCTGAGCTAAAGAGCACTTCCCCCCTGGGATTGAGGAGCAAAAGGGCAACGTTGCGGTAGCTGGCAATTGATTCCTTTATTTTGCTTATTTTTTTATCATCCGGATCCACCGGGGACTGCAGTATACGGTTCAGTGTGGTGCTGATTTGTTGAAGATCGCTGACGTCCTGCTCGGCAAAATGATTTTCAACAGAATGCAGCATAAACCAGGTGAAGGCGATAAAAGCCAGTATCGTGGACAGGCTGATAAAAAAGGTCAGCCGCAGAGCGAGTGAGAAAGGGCGTCTGGAAGGTTTGCTATGCATCCGGGACCTCCAGCATGTAGCCCACGCCCCGGACTGTCTGGATCAGCTTTGTCCCGTAATCGTTGTCTATTTTAGCGCGGAGTCGCTTTACTGCGACATCGATCGCATTAGTGTCGCTGTCAAAATTCATGTCCCAGACCTGAGAGGCAATCAGGGAGCGGGGAAGAACCTCTCCCTGATGGCGAATGAAGAATTCCAGCAGGCTGAACTCTTTACTGGTGAGCACAATGCGGTTTCCGGCGCGACTGACTTTTCTGGATACGAGATCAATCGAGAGGTCAGCCACCCTAAACTGGCTTTCCGTGATCATCGTGTTTCCCCGCCTCAGAAGGGTTCTCACCCGGGCGAGCAGTTCGGCAAACGCAAAGGGTTTAACCAGATAATCGTCCGCACCCAGTTCCAGTCCTTTGACCCTATGTTCGATCGTGCCGAGGGCTGTCAGCAGTAAGACCGGCATACCCTTTCCGGCAGTGCGCAGCATGCGGATGATATCCCAGCCGTTCACATCAGGTAGCATGATATCCAGAATGACTAAATCATACTCGGCTGTCATGGCGAGATGATATCCGGTAAGACCATTATCAGCGTGATCCACTACGAACCCTGCCTCTGTAAGCCCTTTGCTGAGATATTCACCTGTTTTAATTTCGTCTTCGACGATCAATATTTTCATCTTGCTCCCCGGCTGGCTGCTAATGTCATTCTATTGCGCCCACGATCGTTATCAACGGATTACAGCAAAAATGACAACATTGTCATTATCCTGTCACTCGGCAAACAGAGAGCGTTAGGTAAAGTACCCCTATCAATACTCTGGACTTCATTTGAACCATTTACCAGGTCTGCCTGGACGAGAAGCGTTATGTTCAAATTAAAATTACTCAGCATTAGCACGATATTCATCCTGGCAGGCTGCGTGTCGCTTGCGCCTGAATATCAGCGGCCCGCAGCACCGGTACCCCAGCAGTTTTCACTGTCCCATAACAGCCTGACGCCAGCGGTAAATGGCTATCAGGATACGGGCTGGCGTAACTTTTTTGTCGATCCCCAGGTTACCCGGTTGATCGGTGAAGCTCTGACTAATAACCGTGATTTGAGAATGGCTGCCCTGAAGGTTGAAGAGGCCCGGGCCCAGTTCAACGTCACGGATGCAGATCGTTATCCCCAACTGAATGCCTCATCCGGGATCACATACAGCGGTGGTCTGAAAGGTGACAAGCCGACCACACAGGAGTACGACGCGGGTCTGGAGCTCAACTATGAGCTCGATTTTTTTGGCAAACTTAAGAACATGAGTGAGGCTGATCGCCAGAACTACTTTGCCAGCGAAGAAGCCCGTCGTGCCGTACACATCCTGCTGGTCTCCAACGTTTCACAGAGCTATTTCAGCCAGCAACTGGCGTACGAACAACTCCGTATTGCGCGGAAAACGCTGAAAAATTATGAACAGTCTTATGCATTCGTTGAGCAACAACTGGTGACCGGGAGTACGAACGTTCTGGCGCTTGAACAGGCCAGGGGGCAAATCGAAAGTACCCGCGCCGAAATAGCCAAACGAGAAGGCGATCTGGCTCAGGCAAACAATGCCCTGCAACTGGTGCTGGGAACGTACCGCGCAGTTCCGTCAGAAAAAGGGATGAAAGGTGGTGAAATCGCGCCAGTAAAACTGCCCCCAAACCTGTCGTCACAAATTTTGCTGCAGCGCCCGGATATCATGGAAGCGGAATATCAGCTTAAAGCGGCTGATGCCAGTATTGGCGCAGCGCGAGCGGCCTTTTTCCCGTCCATTACCCTGACCAGTGGCCTTTCCGCAAGCAGTACGGAGTTGTCCAGCCTCTTTACGTCAGGAAGCGGAATGTGGAATTTTATCCCTAAAATTGAAATTCCTATTTTTAATGCCGGCCGGAACAAAGCCAATCTGAAACTGGCTGAAATTCGCCAGCAACAGTCGGTGGTTAATTACGAACAAAAAATTCAGTCGGCCTTTAAGGATGTTTCCAACACGCTTGCGCTGCGCGATAGTCTTAGCCAGCAACTCGAGGCACAGCAGCGTTATCTTGATTCACTCCAGATAACCCTCCAGCGAGCCCGGGGATTATATTCAAGTGGTGCAGTCAGCTACATAGAAGTGCTGGATGCAGAACGCTCCCTGTTCACTACGCAGCAAGCCATTCTCGACCTTACCTATTCCCGACAGGTTAACGAAATTAATCTGTTCACCGCACTGGGTGGCGGTTGGGTAGAGTAAATTATATTCAACATATCAGGAAATTAAAAATGCGTAACTCACTTAAAGCCGTTTTATTTGGTGCTATCTCTGTCATGTTTTCTGCCGGTCTGCATGCTGAAGTACATCAGCATGGTGATATGAACGCTGCCAGTGATGCTTCGGCACAGCAGGTTATCAAGGGCACCGGTGTCGTTAAAGACATTGATATGAATAGTAAAAAGATCACCATTTCGCACGAAGCAATCCCTGCTGTGGGCTGGCCTGCAATGACCATGCGCTTCACTTTTGTTAATGCAGACGACGCTATCAATGCCCTGAAAACCGGCAACCATGTCGATTTCTCGTTTATTCAGCAGGGCAATATCTCCTTACTCAAAAGCATTAACGTTACGCAATCCTGATTATCAGTCCGGAGCGAATACATCCAGTGCGCCTGAACATTCATTAAGGGATTACTGTGAATGAATGATCGGGCGCATATGCCAGGTGTTTTGATTTTTCAGCGAGAAATTGTATGGCTTCTTTAAAGATAAAATATGCTGCAATAATTATCAGCAGCCTCATAGCAGGAGGCCTGATATCGGTTACTGCCTGGCAGTATATCAACTCATCACAAAAAACAGTACAAACAGAACAAAAGGCACCGGAGCGAAAGGTTCTTTTCTGGTATGACCCGATGAAACCGGATACCAAATTTGATAAACCCGGAAAATCGCCTTTTATGGATATGGACCTGTTGCCAAAATATGCTGATGAAAGCGCCGAGAAAAGCAGTGGCGGGATCCGTATTGATCCAACGCAGGTTCAGAACCTGGGATTAAAAACACAAAAAGTCACGCGCGGGATGCTGAATTATACTCAGACCATTCCGGCTAATGTCAGTTACAACGAGTATCAGTTTGTCATTGTACAGGCGCGCTCTGACGGATTCGTCGAAAAAGTGTATCCCCTGACGATTGGCGATCATGTGAAGAAAGGCACTCCGCTTATCGATATCACCATTCCTGAATGGGTTGAGGCACAAAGTGAGTTCCTGCTGCTATCCGGTACAGGCGGTACGCCAACCCAGATAAAAGGGGTGCTGGAGCGACTTCGTCTGGCTGGCATGCCGGAAGAGGATGTTCAGAGGCTGCGTGCAACCCGCACAATCCAGACCCGTTTTTCCATTAAAGCACCTATTGATGGTGTCATTACTGCGTTTGACCTGCGCACCGGAATGAATATTTCGAAAGATAAAGTAGTGGCTCAGATTCAGGGGATGGATCCGGTCTGGATCAGCGCTGCAGTGCCAGAATCTATCGCCTATCTGCTTAAAGATACGTCGCAGTTTGAAATTTCGGTACCGGCTTATCCGGATAAAACATTCCATGTCGAAAAATGGAACATTCTTCCCAGCGTGGACCAGACAACCCGTACGCTTCAGGTCCGTCTCCAGGTTTCCAATAAGGATGAGTTTCTTAAACCGGGCATGAATGCCTACCTGAAACTGAATACCCGGAGCCAGGATATGCTGCTGATACCAAGCCAGGCCGTTATCGATACCGGTAAAGAACAGCGCGTGATTACTGTCGATAATGAAGGCAAGTTTGTGCCGAAACAGATCCAGGTGCTGCATGAATCACAGCAACAGTCCGGCATTGGCTCCGGCCTGAATGAAGGCGATACCGTGGTGGTCAGTGGCCTGTTCCTCATTGACTCCGAAGCCAATATTACGGGCGCGCTGGAACGTATGCGCCACCCTGAAAAAACAGAAAACAGTATGCCAGCAATGTCTGACCAGCCTGTAAATATGCATTCAGGGCACTGAGGAGACGACGATGATTGAATGGATTATCCGGCGCTCTGTCGCCAACCGTTTCCTGGTCATGATGGGTGCCCTGTTTCTCAGCATCTGGGGCACATGGACGATTATTAACACGCCGGTCGATGCCCTGCCTGACCTGTCAGATGTGCAGGTCATTATTAAAACCAGCTATCCCGGACAGGCCCCACAGATTGTAGAAAACCAGGTCACCTATCCGCTTACCACTACCATGTTGTCCGTACCTGGCGCAAAAACCGTGCGTGGTTTTTCACAGTTCGGTGATTCGTATGTGTATGTCATTTTTGAAGACGGCACCGATCTGTACTGGGCCCGTTCACGCGTGCTGGAATACCTGAATCAGGTTCAGGGCAAACTGCCTGCGGGTGTGAGCTCTGAAATCGGCCCGGACGCCACGGGGGTGGGCTGGATATTTGAATATGCCCTGGTCGATCGCAGCGGAAAACACGACCTTTCAGAACTGCGTTCTTTGCAGGACTGGTTCCTGAAATTTGAGCTGAAGACCATCCCGAACGTGGCTGAGGTAGCCTCGGTTGGGGGCGTGGTGAAACAGTACCAGATTCAGGTCAATCCGGTAAAACTGTCCCAGTATGGGATCAGCCTGCCCGAAGTGAAACAGGCCCTTGAATCGTCTAACCAGGAGGCCGGTGGTTCATCCGTTGAAATAGCCGAAGCGGAGTATATGGTCCGCGCCAGCGGTTATCTTCAGAGCATTGATGATTTTAATAACATCGTCCTGAAAACGGGCGAGAACGGCGTGCCGGTTTATTTGCGGGATGTTGCCCGCGTGCAGACCGGGCCTGAAATGCGGCGTGGTCTTGCCGAACTAAACGGCCAGGGGGAAGTCGCTGGTGGCGTGGTGATCCTGCGGTCGGGTAAAAACGCGCGCGACGTAATCACGGCAGTGAGGGATAAACTGGAGACACTGAAGGCTAGCCTGCCGGAAGGCGTTGAAATCGTGACCACCTACGATCGCAGCCAGTTAATCGACCGGGCGATTGATAACCTCAGCCATAAACTTCTGGAAGAGTTTATCGTTGTGGCCATCGTCTGTGCCCTGTTCCTGTGGCACGTACGTTCTGCCCTGGTGGCGATTATCTCTCTCCCGCTTGGCCTGTGTATCGCCTTTATCGTCATGCACTTCCAGGGACTGAACGCCAATATTATGTCGCTGGGAGGGATAGCGATTGCCGTCGGCGCGATGGTGGATGCCGCCATTGTGATGATTGAAAATGCGCACAAACGGCTTGAGGAATGGGATCATCAGCATCCGGGTGAGCAGATTGACAACGCCACCCGCTGGAAGGTGATTACCGACGCCTCCGTGGAAGTGGGACCCGCACTGTTTATCAGCCTGCTGATCATCACCCTGTCCTTTATACCTATCTTTACCCTGGAAGGTCAGGAAGGACGTCTGTTTGGCCCGCTGGCATTCACGAAAACGTACTCCATGGCGGGGGCGGCCGTGCTGGCCATCATTGTCATTCCGATCCTGATGGGATTCTGGATACGGGGGAAAATTCCTGCCGAGACCAGTAACCCCCTGAACCGGGTGCTGATCAAAGCGTATCATCCATTGCTGCTGCGGGTTCTCCACTGGCCAAAAACAACCCTGCTGGTTGCGGCCTTGTCTATTTTCACCGTTATCTGGCCACTGAGTCAGGTGGGTGGCGAGTTTCTGCCGAAGATTAACGAGGGCGACCTGTTGTATATGCCGTCGACCCTGCCGGGCGTCTCTCCGGCAGAAGCTGCAGCACTCTTGCAGACGACGGACAAGTTAATCAAAAGCGTTCCTGAAGTGGCCTCTGTATTTGGCAAGACCGGTAAAGCAGCGACCGCAACGGATTCCGCACCGCTTGAAATGGTGGAAACCACGATCCAGCTCAAACCAGAGGATCAGTGGCGTCCCGGCATGACAATTGACAAGATTATTGATGAACTCGACAGGACAGTCCGTTTACCGGGTCTGGCAAACCTCTGGGTGCCGCCTATCCGTAACCGTATTGATATGCTCTCAACCGGGATCAAAAGCCCGATAGGTATCAAAGTGTCCGGGACTGTTCTGTCCGATATCGACGCGACGGCGCAGAGTATCGAGGCGGTAGCCAAAGCCGTGCCTGGCGTGGTGTCTGTCCTGGCTGAGCGACTTGAGGGCGGGCGCTACATCGATATCGATATCAACCGGGAGAAAGCCTCCCGCTACGGGATGACGGTAGGTGATGTCCAGCTGTTCGTCTCTTCAGCAATCGGAGGTGCTATGGTGGGTGAGACGGTTGAAGGGGTGGCCCGGTACCCTATTAACATTCGCTACCCGCAGGATTACCGGAACAGTCCGCAGGCGCTGAAACAGATGCCGATCCTGACCCCGATGAAGCAACAGATCACGCTGGGCGATGTCGCGGATATTAACGTCGTTTCTGGACCAACCATGCTGAAAACCGAAAATGCCCGGCCAGCCAGCTGGATTTATGTTGATGCCCGCGGCAGGGACATGGTGTCGGTGGTTAACGACATTAAGACGGCCATCAGCGAGAAAGTGAAACTGAGACCGGGAACCAGTGTGGCATTCTCCGGACAGTTTGAACTGCTTGAGCATGCCAACAAGAAACTGAAGCTGATGGTGCCGATGACGGTGATGATCATTTTCATCCTGTTGTATCTGGCATTCCGCCGGGTTGACGAAGCCCTGCTGATCCTGATGAGCCTGCCGTTCGCCCTGGTTGGCGGAATATGGTTCCTGTACTGGCAGGGCTTCCATATGTCAGTGGCGACCGGAACCGGGTTTATCGCCCTGGCCGGGGTGGCAGCAGAGTTTGGCGTGGTCATGCTGATGTATCTGCGTCATGCCATTGAAGCGCACCCGGAATTGTCCCGTAAAGAGACGTTCACACCGGAAGGTCTTGATGAAGCCCTCTATCATGGTGCCGTACTGCGTGTCCGGCCGAAAGCCATGACCGTGGCGGTGATCATTGCGGGTCTGCTGCCAATACTCTGGGGAACCGGCGCAGGTTCAGAAGTCATGAGCCGTATTGCTGCGCCAATGATTGGTGGGATGATCACGGCTCCGCTGCTGTCCCTGTTCATTATTCCTGCCGCCTACAAATTAATCTGGCTGCGCAGACATAAAAAAAGCGTGTCATAACCCTGAAAGGGCGCCCCCAGTGGGCGTCCTTCTGCACTGATTCACCCTGGCGTCAGGGTTTATATCGATAATATACAGAGGTGAGTATGAAAAAAGTGGTTCTAATGGCCCTGGCTCTCGGCCTGTCACTGCCTGCAATGGCGAGTGAAAAAGTCATTGATATGTACAAATCTGAAAACTGTGGCTGTTGTTCCCTGTGGGGCAAGGCGATGGAAAAAGACGGGTTCGAAGTGCGAACTCACGTCATGAATGATCAGGCGCTGTCAGCCCTGAAAGAAAAGCATGCTGTTCCTGCTGGACTACGAAGTTGTCATACCGCGGTTGTAGGTAATTTGATCATTGAAGGCCATGTGCCTGCGGCAACGATACATAAGGCCATGCAGTCTGGTTCGGGTATATACGGTCTCGCCACCCCCGGTATGCCAGCAGGAAGTCCGGGAATGGAGATGGGGGCCCGAAAAGAGGCTTACGATGTTATCGCATTCTCACCGGAGGGCAGTAAAAAAGTCTTCCAGCGAATCGAATAGTCAGCGGAACGGCTGATAACGGGACGCCGGCAGCAGGCACTCTTATGCCGGCGGCATTCGTGGTAATCGCATCCATGACATATCCTGAAGACAGAAAATGCTTCAGATATGCATAAGGAGAGTTACTGTGAAAAATGACAATGCAGTGGAACATAACAACCAGACTGCTTCTGAGCAGACATCATCCCCGGACGAGAGTCACGCATTGCATAAGGTGAGAGATCCCGTGTGCGGGATGGTCATCCTGCCTGACAAGGCGCACAGCAGCATTCGATACCAGGACCATCAGCTTTATTTCTGCTCCGCCAGCTGTGAGAGCAAATTTAAAGCCCATCCCGATCATTATTTTACCGAAGATGCCAGTGAACATCACCATCACCACGACCACCATGAAGTCAGCCCTGATAAGATAAAACAGTCTCACCGCCAGGCGGAGAAAGAGATTTCTGAAGGTGTGTGGACATGTCCGATGCATCCGGAGATACGCCGTAGTGGTCCCGGAAGCTGTCCTGTCTGTGGAATGGCACTGGAGCCGCTCGTAGCTACGGCATCCACGGGGACGAGTGATGAACTTCGCGACATGACAAGACGCTTCTGGCTGGGGTTGTTGCTGGCGTTTCCGGTTCTGATACTCGAAATGGGTTCTCATCTGTTTCCCGCTTTGAGGAATACAGTACCGCCACAGTACAACACATGGCTGCAGTTACTTCTGGCCTCTCCTGTCGTTTTGTGGTGTGGCTGGCCATTCTTCGCCCGGGCCGGAATGTCGTTACGTAACCGCTCCCTGAATATGTTTACCCTTGTTGCAATGGGGACCGGCGTAGCCTGGGTTTACAGCGTCATTGCAACCGTCTTCCCCTCCTGGTTTCCTGCATCGTTCAGAAACATGGATGGCCTGGTGGCCATTTATTTTGAAGCCGCAGCTGTTATTACGGTGCTTGTTCTGCTGGGACAGGTCCTTGAATTGCGGGCAAGGGAACAAACCTCAGGTGCCATTACTGCGCTTCTTAACCTTGCCCCCAAAACCGCCAGGCGGCTGGATCAAGACGGTCATGAAACGGATATTAATGCGGAAGATGTCCTGCCTGGCGATAAGCTCCGCATCAGACCTGGAGAGAGTATTCCGGTCGACGGTATCGTGGTCGAAGGCAAAACAACCGTTGATGAATCGATGGTGACCGGGGAATCTATGCCTGTTACCAAAACGGAGGGTGACCCTGTCATCGGGGGGACCATTAATCAGACAGGTAGTCTTATCATCCGTGCAGAGAAAGTCGGTGATGAAACGATGCTCTCACGAATTGTTCAGATGGTCGCTGATGCACAGCGTTCGCGGGCCCCCATCCAGAGAATGGCTGACAGCGTTTCAGGCTGGTTTGTTCCTCTGGTGATACTTATCGCGGTTGTTGCTTTCATGATCTGGTCTGTCTGGGGGCCCGAGCCCAGGATGGCGCACGGTCTCATTGCGGCTGTGTCGGTCCTGATTATTGCCTGTCCCTGCGCGCTGGGGCTGGCCACGCCGATGTCGATAATGGTGGGGGTGGGCAAAGGAGCCCAGGCCGGGGTGTTAATCAGGAATGCCGAAGCCCTTGAGCGTCTTGAAAAAGTGGACACGCTGGTTGTCGACAAAACAGGCACGCTCACGGAAGGTTCGCCGACGGTGACAGGGATTATCAGTCTCAATCCGGGTGGGGAAGCATCTCTTTTACGTGTAGCGGCCGCAGTGGAAAAAGGCTCGCAGCATCCGCTGGGTATGGCTGTAGTCCGGGCAGCCCAGCACAGGGGGATCATGATACCCGCAGTCAGTGATTTCAATGCTCCGTCGGGGAAAGGTGTTTCAGGCGATGTTGAAGGTCAACGGGTTGTTATTGGTAATGAACTGGCTATGCAGGAAAACAGTATCGTTATTGATAATCAAAAGGCCGTTGCGGATACGTTGCGGATGGAAGGCGCTACCGTTATCTATGTGGCCACAGATGGGTACCTTGCAGGCCTGATAGCTATCTCGGATCCCGTGAAAGCAACCACGCCGGATGCGCTTAAAGCTTTGCGTCAGGCGGGGATCCGCATTGTTATGCTCACCGGGGATAACCAGCTTACTGCTGAAGCAGTCGCACGGAAACTGGGAATAGATGAGGTTGAAGCCGGGGTTCTGCCTGACGGCAAAAAAGCAGTGATAACCCGACTGAAAGCGTCTGGTCATGTGGTTGCGATGGCGGGGGACGGTGTAAATGATGCCCCGGCGCTGGCAGCGGCTGACGTGGGCATAGCCATGGGAACGGGTACAGATGTGGCAATTGAAAGTGCCGGAGTCACCCTTCTCAAAGGCGACCTGATGATACTGAACAGGGCCCGTCATCTGTCAGAGATCACCATGAAAAATATCCGACAGAATCTGTTTTTTGCATTTATCTACAACGCACTTGGCGTGCCTGTGGCTGCAGGTCTGCTTTATCCTGTGTATGGAATACTGCTGTCGCCAGTTATTGCGGCGGCGGCCATGGCTCTTTCCTCCGTCAGCGTCATTGTGAATGCGTTGCGTCTGAAAAGTGTCAGGCTCGGGAAATAACACTGAGTGAAGGGTCAGTTACGAACAGAAGGAGTCCAGTATGAAAAGTACCACCTATGCGCTTATTGCTGTCGCCGCGATCGCGGCATTTGCCCTCCTGCGCGAACACTGGTCACATGTGGCAGGTTACTGGCCATATCTGTTATTGCTGGTCTGCCCGCTAATGCATCTTTTCCACGGCCACGGAGGGCATGGAGATCAGATCATCAACATCACGGAAGTGAAAACGATAAAAAAAATTAATCCGGCAGACGGGGCCGCGTCGCGGTCCCGTTATCAGTCCAGGTATCGTTCGTAGTCTCTGACATGCGCAAAGGCATGCTGTTCGAGTTTGTTATCAGCGGGTGCCGCTGCCCGGAACGCCAGAGAGTTAACAGGGTTGTTATTGATGACCAGCTCGTAATGCAGATGAGGACCGGATGAACGTCCGCTGTTACCGGATAACGCAATAGCACCTCCCCGTGTAACCCTGGCCCCTTTAGTAACGAGTATTTTATTGAGGTGGAGATAGCGAGTTTTAACACCGGCTTTTCCCGTTACTTCAACAAAATATCCCATGGTACTGTTGTATTCGGCCCGGGTGATTTTTCCGTCGATGACGCTGACTATTTTCGTGTTCATGGGCATGGAATAATCAATGCCATTATGGGGACTCACTTTTCCCGATACCGGGTTAAGTCTTGCAGGATTGAAAGGCGAACTGAGTCTTGCTGTGGCCGGTAACGGATAATCGAGACTGCCTTTCCCGGAAGTATCGGAAAGGTTATAGAACTTTTTATCTGATATACGATACGCCGTGTAATTAAATGAACCGGACGTAAATTTATAGGCCACGACACGTGATTTTCCCGCTTTCTTTTGCAGTACGAGTTTTAATGATTCATTTTTTTTCAAATGCCGCAGATTAAACCGGGAAGGCAAGGAGCGCTGAAGAGTAGCGATCTCGTTCGATTCCAGCCCCGAGCGGGTGGCTGAAAGGTAGGCATTTTCTTTTACGACATCGGTAGAATACATTTACTGGAATTCGCCGTTAGCATGAACACTGCGGCGTATGCTAGGGGTTTTCAGGAGGCGTGTCATCTGTCAGTTAATCGGGAGCACCGTTGATGGTCGTCATTTTTGTAACATATCTTGTTTCCCGTTTGCTCCTGAAGCTCTGGGAACTGTATGACCAGCCCGACGGTGATGATTAACGGGACTGAAACAGGTTACGGCAGAGCAATATGGGGCTCATGTCCTGCTACGTAACCCGTCAGTAAAGCCCTGCTGCGCACCTGACGCTAAGCACTAACCCGCCTGCAGTTACCTGGTCGAATACAGCCCGCGAAGCTTTCTTGCCTGCGTCTGATGTGCTTCCGCACCGGCATTATTGACCTGCTCATGCACGAGAGCGGCTTTTTCTCCGGCATTCAGTTCGTTAAAAGAAGAAGACGAGGTCTTTGAATTTGCATCACTGCCGGACAGCATTTTTTTATGTTCCTCAATCATTTTCTGATGCGCATAGGACGCGCTGTTGTTCATAAATGAATGAGCAACAATGGCCCTTTCATGTTCATTCATTTCAGAGAATGAGGGCGTGTTGTTTTTATTGTAAGCGTCGTCTCAGCACCGTCTGGCAGATCCTGATATTCCTGAGAGGATAGTGGACACCAAATATGGTGGACGCTATCCATGAAATCATTAACCGCAGTGCGTAAAAAAAGCCCTAATTATCCCGTTGAGTTCAAAATCAAAATGGTTGAACTCTCGCATCGACCAGAGATCTCCGTAGCGCAACTCGCTCGTGAGCATGGGATCAACGATAATTTGCTGTTCAAGTGGCGCCAGTACTGGCGCGAAGGAAAACTACGTCCTCCTTCAACAACAGAAAACAACGTGCCTGAGCTGCTCCCGATAACACTTGATACCGAAGATGTTGTCCCTGCAACCTCCCCCCGGTCACAACCTGTAGCTGCTGCGGCACCTGAATCACTCAATATCAGCTGTGAAGTGACGTTCCGGCACGGATCACTCCGTCTGAATGGTGCCATCAGCGAAAATATCCTGAACCTGCTGATACGGGAGCTCAAACGTTGATCCCATTACCATCAGGGACAAAGATCTGGCTGGTCGCTGGCATCACCGATATGAGAAACGGCTTCAACGGCCTGGCGGCAAAGGTGCAGACGACGCTGAAAGACGATCCGATGTCAGGTCACGTTTTTATCTTCCGTGGGCGTAATGGCAGTCAGGTAAAGCTCCTCTGGTCTACCGGCGATGGACTGTGTCTGCTGACCAAACGGCTGGAGCGCGGCCGCTTCGCCTGGCCGTCAGCCCGGGATGGCAAAGTGTTCCTCACACCGGCACAGCTGGCGATGCTCCTTGAAGGTATCGACTGGCGGCAGCCTAAAAGACTGCTTACGTCACTGACTATGTTGTAGGCCTCTTTATCCTGGTCGACGCTGAATGAGCCTGGTAATATACCCGGTATGAACAGCTTACTTCCTGACGATATCGATGAACTGAAACGTCTCCTTGCCGAACAGGAGGCGCTGAACCGTGCCCTTCTGGAAAAGCTGAACGAGCGTGAACGCGAAATAGATCACCTGCAGGCGCAACTGGATAAGCTGCGCCGGATGAACTTCGGCAGCCGCTCCGAAAAAGTCTCCCGCCGTATCGCGCAGATGGAAGCCGACCTTAAGCAGTTGCAGAAAGAAAGCGATACCCTTACCGGCCGGGTGGATGACCCGGCCGTGCAGCGCCCGCTGCGGCAGACCCGTACCCGCAAACCGTTCCCTGAATCACTTCCCCGTGACGAAAAACGGCTGCTGCCGGCAGCGTCATGCTGCCCGGAATGTGGTGGCGCGCTGAGTTACCTGGGTGAAGATGCCGCCGAACAGCTGGAGCTGATGCGCAGCGCCTTCCGGGTTATCCGGACAGTACGTGAAAAGCATGCCTGTACTCAGTGCGATGCCATCGTGCAGGCCCCCGCGCCTTCACGTCCCATCGAGCGGGGTATCGCCGGACCGGGGCTGCTGGCCCGCGTGCTGAGTTCAAAGTATGCAGAACATACCCCGCTGTACCGGCAGTCAGAAATATACAGCCGCCAGGGTGTGGAGCTGAGCCGCTCACTGCTGTCGGGCTGGGTGGATGCATGCTGCCGGCTGCTGTCACCGCTGGAAGAGGCGCTTCAGGGCTATGTCCTGACCGACGGTAAACTCCATGCCGATGACACCCCGGTCCAGGTGCTGCTGCCGGGCAATAAGAAGACGAAGACCGGGCGGTTGTGGACGTATGTTCGTGATGACCGCAACGCTGGATCAGCAGTCGCGCCGGCGGTGTGGTTCGCTTACAGCCCGGACAGAAAAGGCATCCACCCTCAGACCCATCTTGCAGGGTTCAGTGGTGTGCTGCAGGCCGATGCGTACGCCGGGTTCAACGAGCTGTACCGCGATGGCCAGATAACGGAAGCCGCCTGCTGGGCTCACGCCCGCCGTAAAATCCACGATGTGCACGTCCGCACACCGTCGGCGCTGACGGATGAAGCCCTGAAGCGTATCGGCGAGCTGTATGCCGTTGAAGCGGAGATAAGGGGAATGCCGGCGAAGCGACGCCTTGCAGAACGTCAGCAAAAAGCTAAACCGCGGCTGAAATCCCTGGAAAGCTGGCTGCGTGAAAAGGTGAAAACGCTGTCGCGACACTCAGAACTGGCGAAAGCGTTCACGTACGTACTGAACCAGTGGCCGGCGCTGGCTTACTATACTGACGACGGCTGGGCCGAGGCAGATAACAACATAGCTGAGAATGCGCTACGGATGGTCAGCCTGGGCCGCAAAAACTACCTGTTCTTCGGTTCGGATCATGGAGGAGAGCGGGGAGCGCTGCTGTACAGCCTGATCGGGACATGCAAACTGAACGGAGTGGAGCCAGAAAGCTACCTCCGTCACGTCCTTAACGTCATAGCGGACTGGCCGATAAACCGGGTCAGCGAACTACTCCCCTGGCGCGTAGCACTGCCAACTGAATAACACATCCCCGTCAATACGGTTCTCGCTGCACGCTTACTTTTTATTAACCCTGTCCGGTAAGTTTTCATGCGTCGAGGAATTCACATGACTGACGGCTGAGGCATTATTAACAAATCGATGTGCTTCATGGGCAATATCACTGGACTGAGCAAAAGCTGCCCCACAAAATAAAGCTGTAAACGCAGTGGTCGTGATTAATATATTCATGTGTAATTACCTTCTGAGGTACATAAAAGATGTCCTTATGATCATATATAAAAATAATCAACCTGTGGGGAAGATGACGTAAATGTAATACAGCTATGTACATTACACGATTGTAATGAATTTGTTTCTTAAGGTGTGCTAGATTCATTTCATTGTAAGTGGATGAACCAGTAATTTAATTTAAATCGGTTCTCGAATTCTGTCAGTAACCATACTTTAAATAAGGGAATGCGCATGCTGTTGAAAACGTCTCGACGAACTTTCCTGAAGGGGTTAACCCTCTCTGGCGTAGCCGGAAGTCTTGGCGTATGGAGTTTCAATGCGCGTTCCAGTCTGAGCCTGCCAGTTGCCGCATCCCTGCAGGGTACTCAGTTTGACCTGACCATTGGTGAAACGGCCGTCAATATCACGGGCAGTGAGCGTCAGGCCAAAACAATCAATGGAGGCCTGCCGGGGCCCGTTCTTCGCTGGAAAGAAGGTGACACCATTACCCTGAAGGTCAAAAACCGTCTTAATGAACAGACGTCCATTCACTGGCACGGCATTATTCTTCCGGCCAATATGGATGGTGTTCCGGGGCTGAGTTTTATGGGCATAGAGCCTGATGATACCTACGTTTACACCTTTAAGGTTAAGCAGAACGGGACTTACTGGTACCACAGCCATTCCGGTCTGCAGGAACAGGAGGGGGTATACGGTGCCATTATCATCGATGCCAGGGAGCCAGAACCGTTTGCTTACGATCGTGAGCATGTGGTCATGTTGTCTGACTGGACCGATGAAAATCCTCACAGCCTGCTGAAAAAATTAAAAAAACAGTCGGATTACTACAATTTCAATAAACCAACCGTTGGCTCTTTTTTCCGCGACGTGAATACCAGGGGGCTGTCAGCCACCATTGCCGATCGGAAAATGTGGGCTGAAATGAAAATGAATCCGACTGACCTCGCGGATGTCAGTGGCTACACCTACACCTATCTCATGAACGGGCAGGCCCCGCTGAAAAACTGGACCGGACTGTTCCGTCCCGGTGAAAAGATACGCTTACGGTTTATCAACGGCTCGGCAATGACCTATTTCGATATCCGTATCCCCGGGCTGAAAATGACGGTCGTGGCTGCAGATGGCCAGTATGTAAACCCGGTTACCGTTGACGAATTCAGGATTGCCGTTGCCGAAACCTATGATGTCATTGTGGAGCCTCAGGGTGAGGCCTATACCATCTTCGCACAATCCATGGACAGGACCGGTTACGCTCGAGGGACACTGGCCACGAGAGAGGGGTTAAGTGCTGCCGTTCCCCCCCTCGATCCCCGTCCTCTGTTGACCATGGAAGATATGGGTATGGGGGGAATGGGACATGATATGGCAGGAATGGACCACAGCCAGATGGGAGGCATGGATAACAGCGGAGAGATGATGTCTATGGACGGTGCTGACCTTCCGGATAGCGGGACATCCTCCGCGCCCATGGATCACAGCAGCATGGCCGGTATGGATCATTCCCGGATGGCCGGAATGCCGGGTATGCAAAGTCATCCTGCGTCAGAAACGGATAACCCACTGGTTGATATGCAGGCGATGAGCGTCTCTCCGAAATTAAATGATCCGGGTATTGGTCTTCGAAATAACGGAAGAAAGGTTCTCACGTACGCGGATTTGAAAAGCCGCTTTGAGGATCCTGACGGACGTGAACCTGGCCGTACCATAGAACTGCATTTAACCGGCCACATGGAAAAGTTTGCCTGGTCATTTAACGGAATCAAGTTTTCAGATGCCGCACCGGTGCTGCTGAAATACGGTGAGCGGCTCAGGATCACGCTGATCAACGATACCATGATGACTCACCCCATTCACCTGCATGGTATGTGGAGCGATCTGGAAGATGAAAACGGTAATTTCATGGTTCGTAAACACACAATAGATGTTCCCCCTGGTACAAAACGCAGTTACAGAGTGACAGCAGATGCGCTTGGCCGCTGGGCGTATCACTGCCATTTGCTCTATCACATGGAAATGGGAATGTTTCGTGAAGTCCGGGTGGAGGAATGATGCGAATGAAGAGAAATTTGAAGGCCATACCTGTTCTGGTCGCCGGTTTCTTTACCTCACAGCTTTCTATTGCGGCGGGCTCCGTCTCTGCAGATCCCCACGCCGGGCACGACATGTCTGCCATGCAGATGCCAGCAGATGAGAATTTCACTGAGATGACGTCAATGGAGCCCATTGTAACTGAGAGCAGAACGCCAATTCCGCCTGTTACCGATGCCGACCGGAAGGCTGCATTCGGCAATTTACAGGGGCATGCGATTCACGACAGTGCGATTAATTATCTGGTTCTGCTGGATCAACTGGAATGGCAACGGTCGGATAACACCAACAATTTCAGCTGGAGTGTTAACAGCTGGATTGGAGGCGACACAGATCGGATTTGGCTAAAGAGTGAAGGTGAACGAAGCAATGGGGAAACGGAGGCGGCTGAAGCGCAGTTACTCTGGGGACATGCGGTTGGCCCATGGTGGGATTTGGTTGCGGGTGTCAGGCAGGATTTCAGACCTGCTTCTGCCCGGACCTGGGCTGCTGTCGGTTTTCAGGGGCTGGCACTCTATAATTTTGAGTCTGAAATTACGGGTTTTGTCAGTAATGGCGGAAAAGCAGCCCTTCGTCTGGGAGGAGAATACGACGTTTTACTGACTAACCGGCTCATACTCCAGCCATCCTATGAGGTGAATTTCTACAGTCAGGATGATGAATCGCGGGGTCGCGGCAGGGGACTGACTGACACAGAGCTGGGGCTCCGGCTGCGCTATGAAATACGCCGTGAGTTTGCACCCTATATAGGCGTTTCCTGGAATCAACTTTACGGGAAAACATCCGATATGGCGAAAAGAGAAGGTGAGAAAGACCATCAGGTAGTATTCCTGGCGGGAGCCAGAATCTGGTTTTAACGCACTGATATAAAACACTCAACTAAACAGGTAAATAAAATGTCGATTTTAAATAAAGCCATTCTTACAGGTGGCCTCGTTATGGGCGTTGCTTTCTCTGCTATGGCCCATCCGGAATTAAAAAGCTCTGTGCCACAGGCTGATTCAGCCGTAGCGGCCCCGGAAAAGATTCAGCTTAATTTCTCGGAAAATCTGACCGTGAAATTCTCAGGTGCAAAATTAACGATGACGGGTATGAAAGGCATGTCATCACATTCTCCGATGCCGGTCGCGGCAAAAGTGGCGCCAGGCGCTGACCCTAAATCGATGGTCATTATTCCGCGAGAGCCTTTACCCGCTGGCACTTATCGTGTTGACTGGCGCGCGGTTTCTTCAGATACGCACCCTATTACCGGTAATTACACCTTTACAGTGAAGTAATATTATGAACGACCTGATTATGATTGTTATTCGTTTTCTTCTTTATCTGGATTTGATGGTAATATTTGGATTGCCATTTTTTCAGATATATGGAATAAGCGGTGTCAGACATGAAACCTATAACCTGACTAATTTCAGGTCGTTTATAACCTTTGCTGTTGTTACAGGCATCATTCTTACTGGCATTAATATGCTCCTGGTATCTAATGCCATGAGTGGAGTAACTGACCTCAGAGAATTATCCATCCATGTTATCGAGATGGTGATAGAAGAAACTGATGTGGGTATTAGCTGGATTGTCAGGCTCTGTGCCCTGTTTACCACACTCGGTGCTTTGTTCCTTTACACTAATAAGAGAGTATTGTCCTGCCTGCTGATGACGATGAGTGGGGGCGTGGCGCTGGCTACACTTGCCTGGGGAGGACACGCCGTTATGCATGACGGTCTGCATTACTATCTCCATTTACTGAGCGATCTGACCCATCTCGGCGCTGCAGGTGCCTGGACAGGTGCTCTGGTTGCATTTGCTATCCTGCTGATGCGCAGAAACGAGCATAATGCACAGAGCGTCATTGTGATATCTGACTCCCTGGCAAAATTTGCCACGGCAGGAACGGTGATTGTTGTAGCCCTGATCCTGAGTGCGCTGGTCAACTATCTGTATATTGCTGAGGGTAACTTAACTCCCTTATTCAACAGTTCCTGGGGGAGGATATTGCTTGCCAAGACGGCTCTGTTTGTTCTGATGCTTCTTCTGGCTGCAGCAAACCGGTTTCACCTGGGTCCCCGGCTTGAAGTTATGGTCAGGGAAGGGAATTATGATCGCAGCGTTGCCCTGATGCGAAACAGCATCCTGACAGAATTCGTTGTTGCGATTATCATTTTGGGCGCCGTAGCGTGGCTCGGAATGCTTGCTCCGTCTCAGGTCAGCTAGGGGACAGCCAAAGCTCATGCGTGAGATTTTTACTTTCATATCAGCGAGTTGACCATGCAGCGTATTTTAATCGTTGAAGACGAACAAAAAACAGGTCGTTACCTGCAGCAGGGACTGGTTGAGGAAGGCTATCAGGCCGATCTCTTTAATAATGGCCGCGATGGTCTCGGGGCCGCGTCGAAGGGACAGTATGATTTGATAATACTGGACGTGATGCTTCCTTTCCTCGACGGGTGGCAAATCATCAGCGCACTGAGGGAGTCCGGGCACGAAGAACCGGTCCTGTTTTTAACCGCAAAGGACAACGTGCGGGACAAAGTGAAAGGACTGGAGCTTGGCGCAGATGACTACCTGATTAAGCCCTTTGATTTTACGGAGCTGGTTGCACGTGTAAGAACCCTACTGCGCCGGGCACGCTCGCAGGCCGCAACAGTCTGCACCATCGCCGATATGACCGTTGATATGGTGCGCCGGACCGTGATCCGTTCGGGGAAGAAGATCCATCTCACCGGTAAAGAATACGTTCTGCTTGAGTTGCTGCTGCAACGCACCGGAGAAGTGTTACCCAGGAGTCTTATCTCGTCCCTGGTCTGGAACATGAATTTTGACAGTGATACGAATGTGATTGATGTCGCCGTGAGACGTCTGAGAAGTAAAATTGATGATGACTTTGAGCCAAAACTGATCCATACCGTTCGCGGTGCCGGATATGTCCTGGAGATCAGAGAAGAGTGAGGTTCAAAATTTCCCTGACCACACGCCTGAGCCTGATTTTTTCTGCGGTGATGCTTACGGTATGGTGGTTATCAAGTTTTATCCTGATTAGCACCCTGAATGGCTATTTCGATAATCAGGACCGCGATTTTCTGACAGGTAAACTTCAGCTCACCGAAGAGTTTCTTAAAACAGAGACGTTCAGGAACAAAACGGATATTAAGTCATTATCAGAAAAAATAAACGATGCGATGGTGGGGCACAATGGCTTATTCATTTCTATAAAAAACATGGAAAATGAAAAAATTGTTGAACTCTATGCCAACAATTCTGTTGTTCCAGCGGTCCTGCTTAACAAGTCGGGTGATATTCTCGACTATATGATCCAGACGGAAGAAAATAACACCGTGTACCGCAGTATCTCGCGGCGGGTTGCCGTGACGCCGGAACAGGGTAAAAGCAAACATTTCATCATTACGGTTGCCACGGATACTGGGTATCACACCCTGTTTATGGACAAACTCAGTACCTGGCTGTTCTGGTTCAATATCGGTCTGGTCTTTATTTCTGTTTTTCTGGGCTGGCTGACCACACGTATTGGTCTGAAACCGTTACGGGAAATGACCAGTCTGGCTTCCTCCATGACCGTACACAGCCTGGATCAGCGTCTTAATCCCGATCTGGCTCCGCCGGAAATCTCTGAGACCATGCAGGAGTTCAATAATATGTTCGATCGCCTGGAGGGGTCATTCCGGAAACTGTCAGATTTCTCGTCTGACATCGCGCATGAGCTGCGCACGCCAGTCAGTAATCTGATGATGCAGACGCAGTTTGCACTGGCTAAGGAAAGGGATGTTTCGCATTACCGCGAAATTTTATTCGCTAACCTGGAAGAACTGAAAAGGTTGTCACGAATGACCAGTGACATGCTTTTTCTGGCACGTTCAGAGCATGGTCTGCTGCAGCTGGATAAACATGATGTGGATCTGGCAGCCGAACTGAATGAATTACGTGAGTTATTCGAGCCCCTGGCAGACGAAACAGGAAAGACAATCACGGTTGAAGGAGAGGGCGTTGTTGCCGGAGACAGCGATATGCTGCGACGTGCTTTCAGTAACCTGCTTTCCAATGCAATCAAGTATTCTCCCGATAACACCTGTACAGCGATACACCTTGAGCGTGACAGTGACTGTGTGAACGTGATGATTACGAATACGATGTCCGGCCAGGTTCCCGCTAATCTGGAACGTTTGTTTGACCGGTTCTATCGCGCAGACTCATCAAGGTTCTACAACACGGAAGGCGCGGGGCTGGGATTATCAATTACAAGGTCGATCATTCATGCTCACGGCGGCGAGCTGTCAGCAGAACAGCAGGGGCGGGAAATTGTGTTCAAAGTGCGCCTGTTAATGGATTAATCCCGTTGTTCAGGAGAAACCCGGAAGGTGACAAAATTGTCATCATTCAGTCACGCGATAAACAGAGGCGGTTTTTTATAATTATTCATAAATCAGGAGCAGCGTGATAACACAATCACCTGGTTCCTGGAGTGATGATTAACCCGCCCTGAGATCAACTGCTTTCTCTGTTATAAGCCATTGATTGTTTGGGTATGTAAACACCGGAGACCCAACCATGAAAAAGATTCTCGTATCATTTGTTGCCATTATGGCTGTCGCTTCATCCGCCATGGCTGCAGAGACAATGAACATGCATGACCAGGTAAATAATGCCCAGGCACCTGCCCATCAGATGCAGTCATCCGCTGAAAAAAGTGCAGTTCAGGGGGAGAGCATGAAAATGATGGATATGAGCGGTCACGATCAGGCCGCTATGTCCCATGAAATGATGCAAAACGGCAATTCTGCCGCCCATCAGGACATGGCTGAAATGCATAAAAAAATGATGAAAGCCAAACCTGAGAACACCCAAGAAACTGCTAAGCCATTTTCCGAAATGAGCGAGCATGAGAAAGCCGCTGTTGTGCATGAGAAGGCGAATAATGGCCAGTCTTCCGTTATTCATCAGCAAGAGGCGGAAAAGCATCGCAGCCAGATCACCCAGAATTAACCCGCAGCTCCACTTGTCAGACCCTCATTTGACGCCGAAGTCACTGGCTTACGCTCCCGTCCGGGAGCGTTTTTTTAAACCAAATGAAAGATTATGTCTGTGTATGATTAATCGTAGTCTGCGGCCTGTTATGAACTAAATGAACGACGGACTAAATTTAACATAAGATAGATTGTACGAACTAAGTATTTGATATTAAAGAATTAATAACAATCTCTCTTAGCTTTCGTTATCTCCAGGGCTCGTGTCGTGATGTATCCTGAGACTGGCTGAGAATACGGATGATTGTGACCACTGCATACGATGACACGAAGTAGATCATGTGCTTCTCCACTGGCTGCGAGTAGATATCCTCTCCCAGTTCCGGGCGCTGAGTTCCAATGTTATGCGTGGCCAGCACGTCAAACACCGCCGCTATCCTACCAATATATTCATCCGCCTGAGTCCCCCCGAACTGTCTGAAGCTGTAGTCCCAGATAGAATCCAGATCTTCTTCTGCTTTTGGTGTCAGCTCAATCCCTTTCATTTGCCGCCCTGGCTTTAACCTTCATCAGGAAAGCATCCTTGTTCCATGGCTTCGCGTCGCCGCTGCTGATCCCCTCAGCCAGCAGATCACGCAACGCCTGCAGACGGGATTCAGCCTGTTTCTCACGCAGTAGTCGCAGTGCGTCACGCATTACCTCGCTCTGGGTGCGATAATCACCGGCTTTGACCAGTGAATCGATAAATTCACGCAGTTCATCGCCAACATCAACTGTCATCGTCCGGGCCATTAGACCTCCTGTAATTGATGTAAGATTTTTTCTTACATGCAGTATATCAGTTTAGCTCCCTTCTTTCATTCCTTGTTCTGGCATCAGCCCATAATGATTGACACAGGATCCGACTTTGCCTTTTTTCGGATCTGGTGTGAAAAAGTGAGAAGTAAAGATATGTTAAGCATATCCATATGCCCTGCATCTGCATAGGTAAGGCATACGCACATACCTGCCATCTGCATATGTTAACCATATACATATGTACAGCATCTGCCTATACTGAACATATGCACACACCCGGTGCAATGAACACCATTCCGGATATGCGCCACATATCCACACTTACCCGGGAGAGAATCATGAGAACCGTATCTATTTTCAAAAACGGCAACAACCGCGCCATCCGTCTGCCCCGTGACATGGATTTTGAGGGGGTGAGCGAGCTGGAGATCGTCCGGGAAGGAGACCGCATCATTCTGCGTCCCGTCCGGCCGACCTGGGGCTCGTTCGCGAAGATGGAAAAAGCAGACCCGGACTTTATGGCGGAGCGTGAGGACGTTGTCAGTGACGAAGGACGGGTTGACCTGTGAACAAAACGTATATGCTGGACACTAACATCTGCTCATTAATCATGCGCGAGCAACCGGAAGCGGTCCTGAAGCGCCTGGAGCAGGCGGTGCTGCGCAACCACCGCACTGTGATCTCGGCCATCACCTACCAGGAGATGCGCTCCGGCGCCACGGGCCCGAAGGCTTCGCCGCGCCATATTGCGCTGGTTGATGCGTTCTGCGCCCGCCTCGATGCCATCCTGCCCTGGGATCGCGCGGCGGTCGACGCTACCACGGACATCCGGGTGGCGCTGCGCCTCGCAGGCACGCCGATCGGCCCGAATGACACGGCCATTGCCGGGCATGCGGTTGCCGCCGGCGCCATCCTGGTGACCAACAATACAAGAGAGTTTGAACGGGTTCCGGGTCTGGTGCTGGAAGACTGGGTAAATTAAAAAAGCATTTTCTGAGGTTGCGAAAGTCCGCTTCGTGCCCGGGGAGGGCATTATGCATACCAGGGAAGCAAAACCGGAATGCTTCCCCGTGTGGTGCGCTGCATCATGAAAACCTCCTGCCTTTTAACCGGAATGGCTGGTTAAGTGCTTAAGTGGGAACAACCTCTGCCTTCGCAAAGAGGGGCCTTAACCGAAAGAAATCTCGTCCGCCCATTTTGTCGCTGCCTGCATGGCCTCGATGACGGAGAACTCACTGATATTCAGCGTATGGCAGATTTCTGAAGCGCCTTCCCAGTTATACTGTTCATAACACAGAGAAAGAGCCAGTATGTTATAAAGATCTCCTTGATGTTCACAAAGCGCAGCTGAGACAGCATGCGGAACTGATATCTGTTTAATTAAATCTTCCATCGGTACTTCAAGAATAATATCTAACAAGGAGAACAGGCCACACACAAATGCATTACAGGGTAATAAAGCGCGTTCTGTCTGGCGGGCAATCAGTTCACAAAATTTCCCGCGGACCATACTTAAATGATAGCACTCAGAAACGCCAGCCACGCCCATATTTGCCAGTGCAGCTACCGTAACAAAACGCCTTATCGCATCACACCCCAGATATATCAGCATTTCTTTCAGGGTAAAATTATCTGTTTTCATAATGCCATGCGATTTAAACAGTAAGTTTCTTACATAACGCATTATTTTATAAGACAACGTCAGATCCGTTTTTAGCAGGCTTTCAATAGCTGAAAAATCAGGGGCCTCCCTGTTTACCTCCATCATCAGCCTGCACAAAGAGAGCGTATTCTGAGGAAGACATTTATTCTTCATAATCTCGGGCCGGCTAAAGAAATACCCCTGAAAAAAAGAGAAACCCGCGCTCCTGTACAGATCAAATTCTTCCTTCGTCTCCACTTTTTCTGCGAGAAATTCTGTGGCTTTTAACCAATCTTGTTTTACGTTTATATAATGAAGGATATCCTGATAGCTATTTCCTCTTATATCAAATTTAATGACACTGATATACCTGAGGAAGCGATCCCACGAGTCTTTCATCGTGAAATCATCGAGGGCAAGCTGATAGCCTTTGTTATGCAGGTCCTTCACCGCATCGAAGAGCCTTTCATCAGGTATGGCGTTTTCAAGAATTTCGATAACCACATTCTCGTGCGGCAAAGCGTCTCCCAGGCCACTGATGAGCATCTGGTGCGGAACATTGATATAAGCACTATGACTGCAGGCAATGCGGGGAACAGGAATGCAAAGAAACTGATCTGATATCACCCGTGAAGTGGCATATTCTGGCGAAACATCAGGAAAAGCATTATTCATACCATCCCTGAAAAGAAGCTCATAAGCGATAGTGCGCATTTCCCGGTCAAAAATGGGCTGGCGTGCAATGTAGGAATACATGTTTATTGTCCACAGATCAGAATTAAGGTTTTAATCAGTTCAAGCTTAACACAGACTATTTCAGCAATAAATGTGATCCGGTGCAAAAATCATGCATAAAAGAACCGGGAATATACGACATCCATATTCCCGGAAAAAAGAATTGATCACTGAGTTGTTACATAACTACATCATGATTGTGTTCGCAAGGATGGCTGCTGTCCAGAGGGAGTAAATCTTTATCCTAAATATTTGACACATTTCAAAGAACCAGAAGTAATGAATACACCTTCACCCTCCGCTATCAGTTGACGCAACTGATTCGAATTATCGTAAATATATTTTAATAAGCTAACAAACCATGATCGGGCTACGTATTAATTATTCCCGATACATCATGAATAAGAATGCAACATTTTTCTGTGAATATTCACGCGTAAAGAGTACTCGTAAACTGCGAAAGTTCTGTATAGTGTGAATACACCTGTCTATTAATGAAATTTATTCGTGCTGTGACCGGAATCATTCAGATCCCGGAGAGGTAAAAACCTGTCCATCCCCGCCATGCTTCCGGCGATCGGATGGCCTGGCTGAACCCGGCCCTGCTGAACGGTTCAGGTTTAAGGTTCCTTTGCGTACTGCAGTGATAACGCCCAGGGCAATACCTGTGAAAGCCTGCCGACATAACAGCAAAAACAGAATTTCAGATGGCAGTTACAGAGTTTCACTGTCGTGTAATCAGGGCCTTTCCCTCCATCCGGAATGGCGTACGGCAGCAGGCACAGTGCATCCTCTGACCGCCTGTTGCATAACAGATATTTCACCCCTTTTTCTGACGTGGCCGGATGAATACCTTCCCATTATGTCAGAATACCCATGGTAATGCGTCTGATGAACAGCAAAGAAAGGCCATATAATCTTAATGAACTTGTCGGGGAAGCTGCCTTCGATGTTCTTTTAACGGCTCAGCCTGTCACGACCGCCTCGATAATTCTTGCATTGCGGGCGCGCATGCTTACAGAACAGAACAGTGAAAGATGTCTCGCCTATCAGGGTGCAATTGACACTCTTACTTCTTACGCAGAAGCAGCCAGTGTTCAGCGATCGCCGAGGAAGAAGGGCATTACCCGTTCACCTGCGGAACAGTTTCCCCCTGTACGGCCAGGTAAATACCGGCACTGACTTCGCTGATCCAGCGGGACAGACGTGAAAGCCCGCCCCCCAATCCTGATGGCATACTCCAGGGAGATATAAACACGTAACGGACAAATCTGAAGAAGACCACAGTGCAGGGCAGTAATGGCGGAAGAACACGCCAGCACTGATGGTTCATTGTGATGTGTCTGCCGGGCCGGCGTTACCGACGAAGATGTCATCAATCTGGCTTCAGACTGACTGTCGTGCCCGGCCATCCTTTTTCAGTTTTTCCGGTAAGGATGTCAGCGGCAGCAACAGGTCATCCCTTCCGTTACTGTTTCTGATCCTCGTACTGGTAATCATCAGACGCGGGTTAATATGTAAAACTGCCGGGATGCAACTCAGGACCGGAAGACACAGAGAGTTACGGTTCGTGTTAAAAAATTTAATTCACAGGCGCGATGCATCAAGACCGGCCGCTTTTAGTCTTTCCGCGATTTTCATTATTCTTAGAACTTCACTTCTGAATGATTTATTAATGCCAATGCCTTCACAGATCACTTCACAGTTAAGATGTTTTAATGTGTCGGCATATTTTATTAATTGCAAATTCATTTCTGCCGTTTTAGCGCCGGGAGCAGCGTCGGCAATGGCTTTCTGTATTGCAGAATAGACCGGCAAGAGGGTATCCATTATGTCATCCGTCAGTTAAAGGGCTCAACAAAATCACATTGCTGAGCCGAAAAGTATAACAGTGTAATTACTGCTGCCGGCCAGGTTCATAGCGCTGCCGGGACATGACCGCAATGCAGAAGGAAGGCCTTCCTGAGGTCAACAGACCGGAAAAAAAAGCAACCATCCTGACTCCTACCAGTGGTTAAACAGCAGATGTACACCTTTTGTTGCACGTATAACCGGGGCAGACTGACGGACTGAGGATAGCAGAAAGGGTAAAGATAACAACACAAAGCCCGACTTCCGGCAGGATGGCAGGAGACGTGGGTCTCGTCGTGTAAGGGTTACAATAGTATGATGCTTTTCACCCGCTCAATAGCAGGACGGATACAATTGCGCCGGAGCCACTGTTGCCCTGACGGGTCATAACATAATTCAAACCGTATGCTAAACTCTGTCACCTTATCCTCAGCCAGGCAAGTTCATGTCTATTACGCGCAGCGGGATTGCTGGTATTTCCTGAACTGCAGAATTAAATACCGGAGCGTTAATTTTGTCAGCCCTTTCTGAACTGTTAATAAGTGAAGTGATCTGGGAAATGCTATCCGCTAATGAAGAAGTCTCACAAGCGTCTGTCCTCTCCCGCCTCTGTATCCGTATGCTTGCAGAATGGGATGAGAAAAGATGTTATGCCTATGTAACGGCGATACGTAAATTAAAATACGACCTCAATGTGAAACGGGTAAACCTTAATTAAATATATGCGCAACTGTTTACACTTTGTGTAAAAAATGAAGCATGACAGCTTGTCGGGAAGGTGCCGGACAGGAATATCATATATTAAGGATAACCTCTGTTCCGACAGCGCAGGTTCGGCATACTCTGTACCAGCATGATGTCATTCATAAGCTGGCGTAATTCTGAAAATACCTGGTTTCACGAAAATTTCAGAATATCAGTCTGTCTGGCATGCAGCCCTGGATCATGACACATATTACAGGCACATTCCTATAGATAACATACAGGCTTCGTTTATTTTGTATTATGTAACGAAGATGCATTTGCATGCCCTCCTGCACAGCCCGGATTTCTGTGCAGGAGGGTTCATTTTATGGCTTCCCGTTTCCGTATGTTCAGTACTCCCCATGGTCATAAAAAAAATTAAGGACAACCCTTATCAGGATTACTTAAGCGTAACTGAACAAACTCCCTGAAAATTATAAGATGAGCAGATGAATCCGATGATGATCATGGACAAAGCCGTTTCTTCGGTATTGTTTATATTCGGGTCTGGACTGACAATACTGCAATAAACTCCGAGATAATAAAAATGTTACCCGTAAATGATGCAAAACGTCTTCATTCACTTTATATGCTGGATCTGCCTGATAACCGGGAAGAGAAACGGTTTGATCGTCTGACCCGTGTTGCAAGGCGTTGCTTATCTGCACCTGTCGGGCTTATAAGCCTGATTGAAAAAGACAGGCCGGCGCTGATGTTCTGTTCTGGCCTCAACGAAAAAGATGCATCACAAGTCGTTTCTTTCTGCGACTGTGTCGTTCATTCGGAGGAAATGCTCGTTGTTGAAGATGCCAGTGCCGATGAACGCTTTAATGCTAACCTACTGGTGACAGGTGTTCCTTTTATTCGCTTTTACGCGGGATGCCCGCTGCGCCTCCCAGGTGGCGACATCGCCGGAACGTTGTGTGTGGTTGACACCAGACCCCGGATACCTGACGGGGAAGAATTAACCCTGCTTAAGGATATTGCTGCTCTGGTTGAGGAGGAGTTTTATATTATCAGTCTTGCCCTGACGGATGCGCTGACCGGCGTTCTTAACCGACGGGGTTTTTATAAAAAATGTGAACCCTGGATAACCCTCAAAAAAAAGCGTAAACAGGCTTTCTGCATAATTCTTTTTGACCTGGATAACCTTAAACCGGTTAATGACAAATACGGACACGTGGCAGGCGACCAGTTACTGCAACAGTTTGCCGGGATACTCAGGCGGAGTACCGGACAGGGGGATATCCTTGCCCGTCTGGGCGGTGATGAATTTGTGGTACTCACCGACTGTTCAGATATGCGGGAAATCATCCTGTTTACAGAAAAAATGAGTAATTTAACGAGTTTATATAACCAGAATAACGGAAGCAGTTTACCGTTAAGTTATTCATGGGGTGTCAGCATAAATACACCCGGTGATACAGTTCCGTTATCAGATATGCTGATTCAGAGCGATCGCAATATGTACGATAATAAAAGAGCAAAAAAATCAGTGAGCTTACCGGAAACTTAACGAATACTCCGGCATGACCCGGCCCGGTGATATTCTCTTAATACTTTTCACCGTATCCGTAAAAAAAAGAATGTTTTACCGGATACCTTTCTGCCCCTGCTTACCGTGCTGATTACAGCTGCTGTACAGGGGCAGCCATGAGCAGGTACTGTTAACATTGGGGTCCGCTTGGAAAACGGAATCTATGGTCACTCCCGTTTTTGCAACACCGATTTTGACGACAAGTTGGCTTGCTTGAATCTATCCGGCGTCTGAATGGGATTTTATTCCCGCGCCTCGATGAGTTCCGCGCCTGATGAACCTCCAGAAAATATACGGCTTCAATGAGCCTTTCCGTTTTACAGGTTCCTCAACAGGCCGGTGGGCCGTTAGTATCATCAATATCAGTATTCGCAAAACCAGATGAATGATTGTTTAAACTGGTGTATTTCTGCCTTTATGCTTCGTAAGTTTGCTGTCGCGCCGTCAGTGCCCAGGCTATTCTGGCCAGCTTGTTTGCCAGAGCACAGGTGACGACAAAGTTGCTTTTCCGACACAACAACTCCCTGACCCAGTCGGCCAACTTGCCAGACTGGTGTTCCAGTTTTTGTATGAATACCCTGGCACACTGAACCAACAAAGTTCGGATCTTTTTGTTGCCCCGCTTGCTAATCCCTAACAATGTCGTCCGACCTCCCGTGCTGTACTGTCGGGGTACCAGCCCTGTTGCCGCCGCAAAGTCACGGCTGCTGGCGTACTGCTTCCCGTCGCCAATCTCAGTTGAAATAGTACTGGCAGTCAGCGTTCCAACGCAGGGAATACTCAGCAAGCGCTGTCCAACCTCATCTTCGTCCAACTTTCGTTTCAACTGAGATTCCAGATCTTTAATCTGCTCAACAAGATAGTGATAATGCTGTTGTAATTTCAGCAGTAACTGGCTGAGATAAAGAGGCAAACTACTGTCCTCAAGAAGGGTACTCAGTCGACTAATAACGGCAGCACCTCGCGGAACGCTGATACCAAATTCCAGCAGAAAAGCATGCATCTGATTAGTTGTTTTCACCTTATCCTGAACCAGGGATTCACGGACACGATGCAGAGCTCGCATTGCCTGCTGAGATTCGGTTCTGGGCTGCACGAAACGCATAGATGGACGTGATGCTGCTTCACAGATAGCTTCAGCATCAACGAAGTCATTTTTGTTGCTTTTAACGAATGGGCGGACAAATTGCGGTGATATCAGCTTTGGAAAATGCCCTAACTCTGCCAGCTTGCGTGCCATAAAGTGAGAACCGCCACAGGCTTCCATCGCGATGGTTGTTGCCGGGCATGTCGCCAGAAATTCGATTAGCTTTGGTCGGGTGAATTTTTTACGGTAAACGGCCTTCCCACGATGATCCTGACAATGAATATGGAAAGAGTTCTTACCCAGATCGATACCAATAAGCGCAATGTTTTCCATGATGGTTCTCCGAATGAAAGCCTGTCCTCAGCATAGTACTGGGAAGGAGGGAGTGACCATCTCATTAAATATCCTACGTTAAGCCTGTTTCTTTAGCTGGCATTACAAAAAGCGAGCGTCTGCATGGTATAGACAGACACCCGAATACGATAAAAATGAGACGAAAAAAACAGGTTACTTAACCCGCTTCCCCGTTTCGTCAATGACCTTTTCGCCGTCCTCTTTGGTAAACGCTCCTTTCTGACCTTCAGGTAGAATATCCAGCACTATTTCTGAAGGGCGGCAAAGACGAGTGCCAAGCGGCGTAACGACTACCGGCCGATTAATCAGGATCGGATGTTGAAGCATAAAATCAATCAACTGCTCATCACTGAATTTCTCTTCATCAAGGCCCAGGCGTTCATAAGGCTCAACATTCTTACGCAGTAATGCACGCACCGTAATTCCCATATCTGAAATAAGTTTAATCAGCTCATCACGTGTCGGTGGCGTATCGAGGTAATAAATTATCGTCGGTTCGTTGCCGCTGTTACGTATCATCTCCAGCGTGTTGCGTGAAGTGCCGCAGGCAGGGTTGTGATAGATGGTAATGTTGCTCATATCTGTATCTCATTACAAAGTGATGGAGAGCCGCAACGCCAGCGCGGCCAGAGTGACAAACAGCACGGGCAGAGTCATGATAATGCCGGTGCGGAAGTAATAACCCCAGGTAATCGTTATATTTTTCCGGGCAAGAACATGCAGCCAAAGCAGGGTTGCCAGACTGCCAATCGGGGTGATTTTCGGGCCTAAATCGCAGCCAATCACGTTGGCATAAATCATTGCCTCTTTGACGACGCCAGTCGCCGTACTCCCGTCAATCGACAGCGCGCCAATCAGCACCGTCGGCATATTATTCATTACCGACGACAGGAACGCGGTCAGGAAGCCGGTGCCGAACGTTGCTGCCCATAACCCCTTTTCTGCCAGCAGGTTCAGTACACCAGACAGATACTCCGTGAGCCCGGCATTGCGCAGGCCATAGACCACCAGGTACATGCCCAGCGAAAAAATCACGATCTGCCATGGCGCACTGCGCAGGACTTTCCCTGTGTTGATGCCATGACCTCTTTTCGCCACGATAAACAGTACTGCTGCGCCAGCAGCTGCTATCGCGCTGACAGGGATCCCCAGCGGCTCCAGAACGAAGAAACCGACAAGCAGCAATAACAGGACAATCCAGCCCGCCCTGAACGTTGCCGCATCCTTTATCACACTGGCAGGCGTCTTCAGCAGCGAAACGTCATACGTTGCCGGAATATCCCTGCGGAAGAAGAGATGCAGCATGATCAGCGTGGCCGCAATCGCTGCCGCATCCACGGGGATCATAACGGAGGCGTACTGCGTAAAGCCCAGATCGAAGAAGTCCGCCGAGACGATATTCACCAGGTTAGAAACAATGAGTGGCAGGCTGGCCGTATCTGCAATAAATCCTGCAGCCATGACAAAGGCCAGTGTCGTGCCCTGGCTGAACCCCAGTGCGAGCAGCATCGCAATCACAATCGGCGTCAGGATCAGCGCGGCGCCATCATTGGCGAACAAAGCAGCAACAGCGGCACCGAGCAAGACTATCCAGGTGAACAGCAGGCGGCCACGTCCGTTACCCCAGCGGGAGACGTGCAGTGCGGCCCATTCAAAGAAGCCGGACTCATCGAGCAGCAGGCTGATGATGATGACCGCAATAAATGCCGCTGTCGCGTTCCAGACGATATTCCAGACAACGGGAATATCAGCGATATGAATGACACCGGTTCCCAGCGCCAGCACAGCCCCGATACTCGCGCTCCAGCCAATACTCAGGCCTCTGGGTTGCCAGATCACCAGTACCAGCGTCAGTAAAAATATACTCCCTGCCAAAAGCATCTCAGACCCCATCATATATGATTTTGTAAATATGTTTTCCTGCCTCAGCAGGAGGTGCAGGCTGATTTGTCCAGCCATCCACGTACATCCTCGCGCAGACACTGCCAGGTCGTCGTGATTGTCTCTGCTGCCCACGCCGGAATATGGGGTGACAGACGATAGTGGATCCATTTGCCTTCCCGACGGTCAAGAACCAGATCAGCCTCGCGAAGGATAGCCATATGTCGCGAAATTTTGGGCTGCGATTCGGAGGTGGCAACGCAGATATCGCAGACGCACAATTCTCCGGACTCCCGGAGAAGCATGACGATGGCTAGCCGTGTTTCATCCGACAGGATTTTGAAAAGCTGAACAGGTTGTAGCATTTTTCACTCCGTTCCCTTTAGAATACACATATGTTAGATCATATGTATTAACTTTAAAATCACCTGTTCTCTCCGGAGGAGAAAAATGGAACAATTTCCAGCCCTGAATACTGACTGTTTTGATCAACATATTGCCGAACGTCTGCACCTGCAGGAGCCCCCACGGATTCTGATCCTGTATGGCTCAGTAAGGGAGCGCTCCTACAGTCGCTTTGCCGCGGAGGAAGCAGGTCGCCTGCTGACGGCGATGGGCGCGGAGGTGAAATTCTTTAACCCCTCCGGTTTACCCCTGCCGGATGATGCCCCGGATACGCACCCTAAAGTCTCCGAGCTACGCGGGCTGGTCAGATGGTGTGACGGGATGGTGTGGAGCTCGCCGGAACGGCACGGGGCTATGAGCGCGGTGATGAAGGCGCAGATCGACTGGATACCGTTGAGTGAAGGCGCGGTTCGTCCTTCGCAGGGCAAGACACTTGCAGTGATGCAGGTTTGCGGCGGTTCGCAGTCCTTCAATGCCGTGAACCAGATGCGCATTCTGGGCCGCTGGATGCGGATGTTCACAATTCCCAACCAGTCCTCGGTGGCGAAAGCCTGGCAGGAATTTGATGAGAACGGAAGGATGAAGCCGTCCTCATGGTACGACCGTATCGTAGATGTCGCAGAGGAGTTGTTTAAAATTACGTTGCTGCTCAGGGGACAAACCAGCTACCTTGCAGATCGCTACAGCGAACGAAAAGAGAGTCATCAGGAACTTTCGTACCGCGTCAATCAGGAAAAAATATAACGCCTTCTGATCGTATAAATACACACCATGAGCGTTTTCACAAAGTCTCCTTCTGCCAGGCAGCGGATAATCTTACATGTGTCTGTCGTTTTCAGAAGACGGCAGACCGGACTAAAAGGGGTCGCCTCAGAAAACGGAATCTATGGTCACTCCCGTTTTTGCAACACCGATTTTGACGACAAGTTGGCTTGCTTGAATCTATCCGGCGTCTGAATGGGATTTTATTCCCGCGCCTCGATGAGTTCCGCGCCTGATGAACCTCCAGAAAATATACGGCTTCAATGAGCCTTTCCGTTTTACAGGTTCCTCAACAGGCCGGTGGGCCGTTAGTATCATCAATATCAGTATTCGCAAAACCAGATGAATGATTGTTTAAACTGGTGTATTTCTGCCTTTATGCTTCGTAAGTTTGCTGTCGCGCCGTCAGTGCCCAGGCTATTCTGGCCAGCTTGTTTGCCAGAGCACAGGTGACGACAAAGTTGCTTTTCCGACACAACAACTCCCTGACCCAGTCGGCCAACTTGCCAGACTGGTGTTCCAGTTTTTGTATGAATACCCTGGCACACTGAACCAACAAAGTTCGGATCTTTTTGTTGCCCCGCTTGCTAATCCCTAACAATGTCGTCCGACCTCCCGTGCTGTACTGTCGGGGTACCAGCCCTGTTGCCGCCGCAAAGTCACGGCTGCTGGCGTACTGCTTCCCGTCGCCAATCTCAGTTGAAATAGTACTGGCAGTCAGCGTTCCAACGCAGGGAATACTCAGCAAGCGCTGTCCAACCTCATCTTCGTCCAACTTTCGTTTCAACTGAGATTCCAGATCTTTAATCTGCTCAACAAGATAGTGATAATGCTGTTGTAATTTCAGCAGTAACTGGCTGAGATAAAGAGGCAAACTACTGTCCTCAAGAAGGGTACTCAGTCGACTAATAACGGCAGCACCTCGCGGAACGCTGATACCAAATTCCAGCAGAAAAGCATGCATCTGATTAGTTGTTTTCACCTTATCCTGAACCAGGGATTCACGGACACGATGCAGAGCTCGCATTGCCTGCTGAGATTCGGTTCTGGGCTGCACGAAACGCATAGATGGACGTGATGCTGCTTCACAGATAGCTTCAGCATCAACGAAGTCATTTTTGTTGCTTTTAACGAATGGGCGGACAAATTGCGGTGATATCAGCTTTGGAAAATGCCCTAACTCTGCCAGCTTGCGTGCCATAAAGTGAGAACCGCCACAGGCTTCCATCGCGATGGTTGTTGCCGGGCATGTCGCCAGAAATTCGATTAGCTTTGGTCGGGTGAATTTTTTACGGTAAACGGCCTTCCCACGATGATCCTGACAATGAATATGGAAAGAGTTCTTACCCAGATCGATACCAATAAGCGCAATGTTTTCCATGATGGTTCTCCGAATGAAAGCCTGTCCTCAGCATAGTACTGGGAAGGAGGGAGTGACCATCTCATTAAATAAAGCACGCTAAGCCCTTACTTACCCAGATGTTTGACTGTTCGTGGCACTTTCACCATGGCAATTGCAATTGCCCAACCCTTGCAAAATGCCGCACGCCTCTACAGATCGAGAGCCAGAACACTTCTCGCGCAAATCAACCAAGTGCCGTTTTAACTGCAACAGCGCGGACACACGCATTTCCACCTGTTGAATATGGGCCTCCAGCAGCGTGATGACCTCCCCACAGTCCTGCATCGGGTTGTCTCGCAGACCCAGCAATGCGCGAATCTCGCTCAACGTCATGTCGAGCGAACGGCAATGACGGATGAATTGCAAGCGCTCAATGTGCGCCTCACCGTACAACCGAAAGTTGCCACCGCTTCGCGCTGGCTTTGGCAGTAGCCCTTCCTTCTCGTAGTAGCGGATGGTCACGACCTCGCACCCAGAGCGCTTGGCGAGGTCGCCAATTCTGATTTCCATGCATCAATCTCCAATTATCACTTGACTCTATAGTGACTATAGAGATTTTAATGGAGGCTGAATAGAAGATTTTCAGGAGTTACTCATGAGCGAATGCGCTTCAAAGGGGTGTGGCTGCACGACTGAGCCGATCATCCAACCCACGGCACCGGCCCCGCTGGCAACCGGATCGGCTCAAGCGGTGTACCGCATCGAGAACATGGATTGCCCGACCGAAGAGGCGCTGATCCGAAGCAAACTGGCCGGTCTGGCGGGGGTGGCGGGTCTTGAATTCAACCTGATGCAACGTACCTTGGCCGTGCGACACGAATTGCCTTCGTTGTCTCCCGTCGAGCAGGCGCTGAAGGCCATCGGCATGCAAGCTGTGCGCATGGATCAGGCGTCGGCCGAGCAGACGACCAAGCTGTCCATTGCCAAGATGGATTGCCCGACCGAAGAGACGTTGATCCGCAACAAGCTCGGCACCGTGGCCGGTGTTGCTGATCTCGATTTCAACCTGATGCAGCGCACGCTGTCGGTACGCCATGCGAACCAGGTTCTGCCAGACGTGCTCGTGGCACTGCAAGCGCTTGGATTCGAGGCGCAGGTCGTGGACACGGCAGAGGTCGCATCTCCATCCGCCGCCCCTGTGACCACGCCGACCAACTGGTGGCCGCTGGGCATCTCCTTGGTCACTGCATCGGCGGCCGAGGCGGTCTACTGGCTCCACAACGGCAATCACTGGTCGGTTGTCGTTCTGGCGCTTGTCGCGGTCTTCACGGGTGGCCTCTCCACCTACAAGAAGGGGTGGATCGCGCTCAAGAACCGTAATCTCAACATGAACGCCCTCATGTCGATTGCGGTCACGGGTGCCATGTTGATCGGCCACTGGCCCGAAGCGGCAATGGTGATGGTACTGTTCGCGCTGGCCGAGGTAATCGAAGCCAAATCGCTGGATCGCGCTCGTAACGCTATCCGTGGCCTGCTCGACCTGACCCCGGAACAGGCCACGGTACAGCAGGCTGACGGCACATGGCGCGAGGTGGGCGCCAAGCAAATCACCATCGGCGCCCGCGTCCGGGTCAAACCAGGTGAGCGCATCGCCCTTGATGGTGAGGTGCTGGAAGGCCGCTCTGCCGTCAACCAAGCCCCGATCACGGGTGAAAGCCTCCCGGTCGAAAAATCCCCCGGTGATTCGGTGTTCGCTGGCACGATCAACGAATCCGGCTCGTTCGAGTACCGCGTCACCGCCTTGGCCAACAACTCCACTTTGGCCCGGATCATTCACGCGGTAGAGGCTGCGCAAGGTAGTCGTGCGCCGACTCAGCGTTTTGTCGATCAGTTCGCCCGCTGGTACACCCCCGTTGTATTCGGCGTTGCCATCGCCGTCGCGTTGTTGCCGCCGCTGTTCATGGGTGCGGCATGGCTCGACTGGATCTACCGTGCATTGGTTCTGCTGGTGGTCGCCTGCCCGTGCGCACTGGTGATCTCTACACCGGTCAGCATCGTCAGCGGCCTGGCCGCCGCCGCCCGCCACGGCATTCTCATCAAAGGTGGCGTCTATCTGGAAGAAGGCCGCAAGCTGCGCTGGCTGGCTCTGGACAAGACCGGCACGATCACGCACGGCAAGCCCGCACAGACCGACTTTGTCACATGGGGCAATGCACTCGCCTCGGACAGCCGCAGCATCGCTGCCAGTCTGGCGGCCCGCTCGGACCATCCTGTATCCAAGGCGGTGGCACAGGCCGCGCAGACGGACGGGGTTGCCTTGCTCGACGTGGCCGAATTCAACGCGCTGCCCGGTCGGGGTGTGCAAGGCCAAATCAACGGTGCGACCTACCATCTGGGCAACCACCGGATGCTCGAAGAGCTGGGGCAGTGCACACCAGAGCTGGAGCAGCGCATCGCTGCGCTGGAAACCGCTGGCAAGACCGTCGTGATGCTGGTGGGCGCAAAAGGGGTACATGGCTTATTCGCCGTTGCGGACACCATCAAGGACAGCAGCAAGAGAGCCATCGCCGAGCTGCATGCTCTGGGCATCAACACCGTGATGTTGACCGGCGATAACCCCCACACGGCACAGGCCATCGCCGCACAAGCCGGCATTGACCGCGCGCAAGGCAACCAACTGCCCGACGACAAACTGCGCGAAGTGGAGCAATTGTCCAGAAACGGCAAGGTTGGCATGGTCGGTGATGGCATCAACGACGCACCGGCCTTGGCGCGTGCGGACATTGGCTTTGCAATGGGAGCGGCGGGCACAGATACCGCTATTGAAACCGCCGACGTGGCCCTGATGGACGATGACCTGCGCAAGATTCCGACCTTCGTGCGCCTGTCGCGTGCGACAGCACAGGTGCTGATGCAAAACATTGTGCTGGCCCTTGGCATCAAGGCGGTATTTTTGGTGCTCACCTTCACGGGTCACGCGACCATGTGGATGGCTGTGTTCGCCGATATGGGTGCCAGCTTGCTTGTTGTCGGCAACGGCTTGAGGTTGTTGCGCCGATGAGCTGGAAACTCTTTCTCTATGACTGGGGTGGCCTGAACATCGCGTTGTTTCAAGCCATCAACACAGGCACGCCCGCCACGCTGAAACCACTGGCATGGTTCTTTGGCCTCGTGGGAAGTTACTGGACAGCGCCGCTGATGCTGTTGGGTCTGTGGTGGTGGTCGAAATCGGCTACAAACCCGGCGCGTGGTACGGCCGTTCGGCATCGCCTTATTGGTTTTAGCGCGGCCTTCTTGCTGGCGTTATTGGTCGCCACCGCCTTGAAGCTATGGTTCGACTTTCCACGCCCGCCTGCCGTCCTTGGCGACCTGGCGCGCGTCATCGGGGACAAAGAGCTTCACTACAGCCTGCCCAGCGGGCATGCCACCTATGCCGCGATGGTGGTCGGCGCGCTCTGGCCTTTGATGGGCCGCCGTGGTCGTCTCAGTTTAATGCTGTACGCCACATTGGTCGGCTGGTCGCGCATCGCGGCCGGAATGCACTTTCCGGCCGATGTGTTGGCGGGGTGGACGCTGGGATGGAGCTGCACGGCACTCGCCGGGTGGTTGCTGCCGTTGGCCGCCCCTGTGTGGCAATCGGCCCGCCGCACATCGGCTTGGGTCTGGTTCACCGTGGCCGCCAGTGCTGTCATGACCGATCAGCTCACGAAGTTCGCCATCATCCGCACGTTTGCCTACGGTGAGCAAGTCGAAATCACCCCGTTTTTCAACCTCGTTCATGTCCTGAATCCGGGTGCGGCATTCAGCTTTTTGGCGAACGCTGGTGGCTGGCAACGTTACTTTTTCATCACGCTGGGTCTGGCTGTTTCTGCTTGGCTGGGGCGCATGCTGTGCCAGCAACGGCCACGTCTCGAAGCGATGGGCTACAGCCTGATCCTCGGCGGTGCGCTGGGCAATGTCGCGGATCGTGTGCTGCGTGGACAGGTTGTTGATTTCCTTGACTTCCATTGGCGACTTGCGCACTGGCCCGCCTTCAACCTCGCTGATGTGGCGATAACTATCGGAGCGCTCTGCCTGTTCTTGACGGTTGTACCGAAAAGCAGTAAAGGCACAGAGGCCGAGGTGTCCGGTTAAGCTATACCCTAACCTGATGTCAGATGTTGAGCACAAACAACGTCAGAGTAGGGTATTAATTTATATTTATTGACACATTCAGCCAAGGGTAATAGATTTCATCCTGACATTTTTACCTTTGGAGGCATCTTGCAAGGTCAACGTATCGGCTACGTTCGCGTCAGCAGCTTCGACCAGAATCCTGATCGACAACTGGAACAAATAGAAGTCGGCAAGGTATTCACCGATAAGGCTTCAGGCAAGGACACACAACGTCCCGAACTTGAAAGGCTGCTGGCCTTCGTCCGCGAGGGCGACACCGTGGTGGTGCATAGCATGGACAGGTTGGCACGCAACCTTGATGACCTGCGCCGCATCGTCCAAGGGCTGACACAACGGGGCGTGCGCATGGAGTTCGTCAAAGAAGGGCTAACGTTCACCGGCGAGGACTCACCGATGGCCAATCTGATGCTGTCGGTCATGGGAGCCTTTGCTGAGTTCGAGCGCGCTCTGATCCGCGAACGTCAGCGCGAGGGAATCGTGCTGGCTAAGCAGCGCGGGGCCTACCGGGGACGAAAGAAATCGCTGAACAGCGAACAAATTGCCGAGTTGAAACGGCGAGTTGCGGCAGGCGACCAGAAAACCTTGGTGGCCCGTGACTTCGGCATCAGCCGCGAAACCTTGTACCAGTACCTGCGGGAAGACTGACCATGCCACGCCGCTCAATCCGGCACTGTTGCAAATAGTCGGTGGTGATAAACTTATCATCCCCTTTTGCTGATGGAGCTGCACATGAACCCATTCAAAGGCCGGCATTTTCAGCGTGACATCATTCTGTGGGCCGTACGCTGGTACTGCAAATACGGCATCAGTTACCGTGAGCTGCAGGAGATGCTGGCTGAACGCGGAGTGAATGTCGATCACTCCACGATTTACCGCTGGGTTCAGCGTTATGCGCCTGAAATGGAAAAACGGCTGCGCTGGTACTGGCGTAACCCTTCCGATCTTTGCCCGTGGCACATGGATGAAACCTACGTGAAGGTCAATGGCCGCTGGGCGTATCTGTACCGGGCCGTCGACAGCCGGGGCCGCACTGTCGATTTTTATCTCTCCTCCCGTCGTAACAGCAAAGCTGCATACCGGTTTCTGGGTAAAATCCTCAACAACGTGAAGAAGTGGCAGATCCCGCGATTCATCAACACGGATAAAGCGCCCGCCTATGGTCGCGCGCTTGCTCTGCTCAAACGCGAAGGCCGGTGCCCGTCTGACGTTGAACACCGACAGATTAAGTACCGGAACAACGTGATTGAATGCGATCATGGCAAACTGAAACGGATAATCGGCGCCACGCTGGGATTTAAATCCATGAAGACGGCTTACGCCACCATCAAAGGTATTGAGGTGATGCGTGCACTACGCAAAGGCCAGGCCTCAGCATTTTATTATGGTGATCCCCTGGGCGAAATGCGCCTGGTAAGCAGAGTTTTTGAAATGTAAGGCCTTTGAATAAGACAAAAGGCTGCCTCATCGCTCACTTTGCAACAGTGCCTCTAAATTTAACGCATCAAGCGCGACAGGCTTCCCGATGAAATACCCTTGCGCCTCGTCACAGTGATAATGTTTAAGCCTTTTCAACTGCTCCGCCGTTTCCACGCCTTCAGCGGTGACAGCCAGCGAATAGGCTTTGCCAAGGCCGATAATATTCTCAACGATGATTTTGGCGTTTTCCGATTCCTCCATGGCGAACACAAAAGATTTATCCAGCTTTATTCCGTCGAACGGGAAGCGTTTCAGATAGCTTAATGCCGAGTAGCCGGTTCCAAAGTCATCAATCAAAAAGCGTACGCCGATATCCTTCAGCTGCTTCATGGTTTCCAGCGTGATATCCGGATTGGAAATCGTCACGTTTTCGGTAATTTCTAACTCCAGCCGGGACGGTTTAAGCCCCGATTTTTGCAGCGCAGCCTTTACCCGTTTCGCCAGGCCACGGGTATTAAACTCCACCGCCGAAATATTGACCGAAATAACCAAATCGGGCGAGAGATGCACCATATCTTTACAGGCTTTCTCCAGCACCACATCACTCATGGCAACGATCAGGCCCGTCTCTTCCGCAAGCGGGATGAACTGATCCGGCATCAGTAAACCGAGACGCGGATGCTGCCAGCGAACCAGTGCTTCGACAGCAGCGATACGCGAGGTTTTAATGTCGTAACGGGGCTGATAAACCAGCTGAAACTGGTCTGTGCATAACGCTTCACGAAACTCTTTTTCCATTTCCCGGCGCTGAATTAGGTAATGACTCTAACTTACTGATAGTGTTTTATGTTCAGATAATGCCCGATGACTTTGTCATGCAGCTCCACCGATTTTGAGAACGACAGTGACTTCCTGCCCAGCCTTGCCAGATGCTGCCTCAGATTCAGGTTATGCCGCTCAATGCGCTGCGTATATCGCTTGCTGATAACGTGCAGTTCTCCCTTCAGGCGTGATTCATAAAGCGGCCAGCCATCCGTCATCCATACCACGACCTCAAAGGCCGACAGCAGGCCCAGAAGACGCTCCAGCGTGGCCAACGTGCGTTCCACGCCTTCAGTAGCTGAGCAGGAGGGACAACTGATGGAGATGGAAGCCACGGGAGCACCTCAAAAACACCATCGTACACTAAATCAGTAAGTTGGCACCATTACCGGTTTCCCGAAGCTTTTCTTTATATATAATATCATTGAAGTTATTTCTATTTCCCAGAAAATTTCTCAGGCTGTGACTGCAATGGCCGCAATACATTGCACATATCGCCGCTGTGCAGTGGGGGCTGATTTTTCTGATTTATGTCAAAATTTGGTTCGCCAAATGCCTTTTATGTTAAATCCACGATTTCTATATAACAAATAGCGATTAGCGCTGTTTTCTCGCTTCAAGGCGTCATTTGTATACGTGATATCAGGTCAAACTGGCCGATACCGCATGGTTAATTTTTTGTTAAGAACCTCGGAGGTTTTAACAAATTTAACATCTTTCCATTTCCCCCGCCTTTCCCTACGAACCGTCGATAATATCACCTTCTATTTTTATATAATTATATAATAATATGACTTCGGTCACGGTGTGGATTGCCGCCAAACCCTACAATTGTATTGTGCAATACAATTCTTATGGAAATAGTGTTATGTCCGATATCAAACCCGCAATTAGGGGTAATGGGAGCGAAGCTACAATATGACGACATTTGTCTCGGATGGCGCACCGACAGCAAACCATGCTCAGCTTAACGCCTCAAATATCATGTCCATCGAAAACCCCTTGTACTGGAGGTAGCGGATCTGTTTGTTTTTTTCTTTGGCTTCTGATGCCACCGCATCACCAAATTTACTGACTTTCAGTTCCCTTGCCATGGCATACCAGTCCACATCCACTTTCTCCAGCATCTGCTCGACCAACTCCGGAGAAAAACCTTTTTGCCTGATCTCCTGTTTGATTCTGGCCGGGCCATGTTTTTTTCGAACATGTTTATCAATCATGTGCGTTATCAGTCGGTTATCATCCAGATAACCACACTCAACCAGCCTCGACAACGCCTTGTCGATCTTTTCTCTGTTTTCCGTCATCTTACTCAGTGTCCGGGCCAACTCACCGGATGCGTAATCCCGCCTTGCCAGTAGTGACACCGCGTGGTCATACAGTTCCTGTGATGTCATGAGGCATCTCCGTTATAACGGATACCGTCCTTTCCTACTGATAATCCTTTGATTTTATTTGCCATCAACGGCCAGAGTGCGGTTTTACGTTTATGTTGTTCGTAGAGCGTTCTGAGGTAGTCCTCTGTTTCCGGAAGCTGAGGGCAATCTTCCAGACCTTCGCCGTAATCGATGGCTTTTTTCATGTCTGAGGCGGCATGGCTGTAATACTTGCTTTTTGATTGCTGAATGTTGTCCTCCACCAAAAAGCGACGCAACAGGGTCGCCGTATGCGCATAGCCGTGTTTATACAGGGTGCTGGATAATGTCCGTAAAAATGAATGGGTGATATAAGCCAGCGAGTCGGTGAGGTTGTTTTTTGGCATGGCCATAATACAGGCGTCGATTAAATCATACCGTTCGATGTCTGACGCAAAGCAGACATACGGCGCTAACCCTGTATCTTTTGCTATTTTCAGGAATGCAGGGCTGTGATCGACATCTTTTTCAGCGGCTTTTGTGTACAGATGATAAAAACGTGTATCGCATTGAAAAGTGAATGCTGTAATACAGTGGGCTTTCGCTTCCTCTTTTCTCCCTTCTTCAATCAGGGCCTGAATGAAGAGTTCATTCCATATTATGTTATCTGTGATCTCCTCATCGTCAATCCGCTGGCTGTTTAATACAGCGAGTGCATCGTCGGACCGCAGGTCTTCCATAAGTAATCTGACATAATCAAAATAATGGGTGGAATGGCAAAATTCATCGTTTTTAAACGCCATCGTCAGAAAATCAAGGTCTTTTATTATCATGCTGAGACCAAGAGCTTCCCGGAGGGATTGTTTTTGATAATACATATCACGGATTACACGTAAAATATCCGTGCCGAGTAATGTCCGGTATTTTTTAAATATCTCAATTCCAAAATAGAATTCTCTTTCAACAACGGTGAATATTTTTTTAGCAATGGATACTGGATCGTTGTTTTTTTGTGCTTCCAGTGATTTCATCCACGCATCCAACAGAATGGTATAGTAGCTCATCCAGCTTCCGCTGGAAGTGTCCACGTTCCCGGTGAATTTTTCGAACTCAAGCATCATTTTTACGCTCAGACTTTCCGCTTGCTCGGGGAGCTCGTGGGCGATACCCACAAGGGGGTTCGCTATACTGCGTGTCAGCTCGTCAAAAAAGGCATCGGCATCATAGTAATCATAAAAACGTTTGCTTTTGGCTCGTCTGGCATACTCCTTCTCGACGGCTTTAAGTACCTCTGCTGCCGATAGCAGATACCCATTCACCAGTGTGGTCCTGGCCTGCTTATTATCCTGTATCAGGTCATAAATAATATTGACCAGCACGTCATGACTCATCTCTGAAAGCTGTGCGGTTTGTTTTTTTGTTAACGGTGCCATGAAGCTCCTCCTGAGACTGGCTGTATGAAACATCTGGGCCTGTTATTTGCCCCTTCAGGCTATAAAATCATCCGGATTAACAGGATGAACTTGCCGCCTTTATTCTGTGAATAGTTTGCCGCGTCGTACTGAACTGACGGGCAATAGCACTGATGCTGTCTCCGGCTTTCAGACGGATGATCACCGCCTGCCGTTGTTCTTCATTCAATGCAGGTGGACGCCCGAAGCGTTTTCCTGCTGCCTTTGCCCTGGCAATACCAGAATGAGTACGTTCAAGAAGCAAGTCACGTTCGAATTCGGCCACCGCCGAAATCACCTGCATGGTCATTTTCCCCGCCGGGCTGGTAAGATCAACACCGCCCAGCGCCAGGCAGTGAACCCGAATGTCTGACTTTGCCAGCTGTTCCACGGTCTTTCGTACGTCCATCGCATTGCGTCCCAGACGGTCAAGTTTGGTGACAATCAGTACGTCGCCATTTTCCATACGGTCAAGTAGTCTGGCGAAACCGGGGCGTTCGCTGGCGGCCACTGAACCGCTGATATGTTCTTCGACCAGTCGCTGAGGTCTGACGGCAAAACCGGCGGCTTCAATTTCCCGGCGCTGGTTTTCAGTGGTCTGTTCCAGGGTGGATACACGGCAGTAAGCAAAAACTCGTGACATGGCATAATTTTATGTACGAAATGGATGTACGAATTATAACGCATGTACGAAACTAATTTCACTAAGTTTTGGACAGGTACTGTAAGCAGTGTACGAAAACGCTCGCTTTCGGATATCAGCAAATGTCGTGAAATTGCGCGTTCGCTCCCGTTGGGCCAATTAAGGCATACAGTGAGCTTCAACAGGCTTATGACTGGTTCAATCTTTCCCTCTTTGATAAGGCTCTGCCGGATCTGCTGATTACGTTACAGCGCGGTCGTAACACCTTTGGTTATTTCGCGCCTGAACGCTTCACAGGGGAATCCAGCGTATCGGAGCTGGCGATGAATCCCGATTACTTCGGTGGCCGATACTCTGTCAACACTGGTGCATGAAATGGTGCACGTGTGGCAGCATTACGCCCCGTTAAAAAATGCCGGGGCGGCTATCATGATCGTGTATGGGGCGCGAAGATGGAGGAAGTCGGGCTTATGCCATCAAATACCGGCTTACCTGGCGGGAAAAAGAACGGGCAGCAGATGACGCACTACATTATCAGTCCATCATGGCGAGCCACCTGCTGGCTATCAGCGATAAAAAATGGCGGTACGCGTTTTACGTCGCCCCGGACGAGGCGAAAAAGCGCGCCCTGAAGATTATTTTCGACAGCATCGCCAGCGTGATCGTGAAAAACCAGCATGTGCAACTGGAGGCAAAACACCGCGACGTTTTCCGCTTTTACACCCTCGATGAACTGAAAAGCCTGGAGCTGGACAACTATGCGTAAAACCACCCTTCTGGTGCTGGCCGCCGCCCTCTGCGTGCCCGTGTTCGCCACCGCCGCGCCCGTCCTGACGGCGGGTTTTTCGCCGTCTGACGGGCGCCCTGCTCTTGAAATTGTGCTCGGCGCCATAAACAACGCCAGGCAGAGCATTGACGTCGCGGCCTACAGCTTCACCAGTAAGCCGGTCGCGACGGCGCTCGCCGGTGCTAACCGGCGCGGCGTGGCCGTGCGCGTGGTGGCCGACGAAAAGGCGAACAGCGACCGCTACACCGCCGTGACGTATCTGATAAACCAGGGCGTGCCGGTGCACCTTAACGGCCGTTGCCCTCGATGTCGCTGATCAGTTTAACCACCGCCGTTTTGACGGTTTTGATTTCAGGAAATTTCGTTTTTGGGGAGCCTGACTGCTCCAGCGGGGATACGCTGGTCGCCGGTGCAGCTTTAGGGGCGGTTGTCGGGGTGTGCAGTTTCATCGTCATGGTCGTTTCTCCGTCAGTGTGAATTTCGTCTTCGTATCACCTGACGGTTCGGCCTGCCCGGAGTCGTTCTGGTCAGCAAGGGCGCGCAGCGTGCCATTTACCCTTGCTGACCAGGTTGTGACGGGGGACGATTACCGGAAGCTGATACGCAGGAGAAAGGCATCACAGGAGAAAATGACGATGTGCACACCCGGACTTACCGCCCCTTTAGCTGCACGGGTGAAACCGCCTTTCAGCGTCCGGAGGACAGGTAAAAAAAAGCACTGACGACGTCAGTGCTGCCTTTGTGGCGTGCGGTGTTACACTGCCACAGCCGGTCAGTTCGCCCTTCCTGAATCCGGGGGCGGTTTGTTTTCGGGGATGTTCTGACCGGCACTTCCCCATCACTTGCAGAAATTCCACCGCCCTTTATACTGTATGTATATACAGTATAAAGAGGTTAATCTGATGCCACGACGCTATGAAATTGACGCTGCCTGGCGTGCGGCCATCACCCGCGAACAGGATGGCCGTCAGACCGTAACGACCGCAGCCTTTGTCCGGGAGCTGCACAAGTTCAACTGGCACTGGACGCCCCGCCAGGCTAACCAGTGGATAGAAACGTATGTAACGGTGTTCCGGGACGTCTCCCCTAATGAGGGAGAAAACCGGACGTTCCAGCTGTTTAATCCGAACGGAGGGCGCTGATATGGGGTTTCCATCACCGGCAATGGATTACCAGGAAAGTCGCCTCTCGCTGGACAGCTACTGTAAAACCGGGCGTCCGGGCGTGTTCCTGTTCCGCAGCGACTGCATCTCATTCCGGGAGGGCATCAGGCAGGATTCGCTGCTGATCGTGGATTTCGGCGCGCGGCCGGTTGACGGCTCCCTGGTGCTCTGTGTGCTGGAAGATGAATTCCGGATCATGCGACTGCGTCTCCATCCGACCAGATATCTACAGGAGCTGGACAGGCCGGAGAACGTCCGCGCCCTGCCGGATAATGAGGATGAAGGTATCGAGATCTGGGGCGTGGTGACGCACATTGTCACCGATGCCAGAACAGGCGAGTTCGACGATAGACCAGTTTAGACTTTAGGTTCTATCAGCTTAGTACCCGCAACAACCCGCAACTGGTAAGGGCTGCAAGAGACCGATAAGAAGTTAGCCTGTAACCGCTAAAAGTAACCTTAAGTTGATCAACCAGTATTAGGGTAGTATTATTACTTCACGGAAGAGTGAAGTCTTCCGTAAGGATGCAGCAGACTGAAGCAATTCAGACATCCCGCAACCAGCGTTAGTAAGCAGTTCCTATCACTGGTCCAGGCCAAGTCCGGTAATGGCGCTCTGAATACCAGGTTTAACTACCTGGCGAAACCCACCCTAGAGGTGGGTTTTGTTATTTTGGGGGTTGAGGAAGTGGCTTTCCTGTAAGCAGGTTGTGCGCAATGACGAAGAAACTAACCGATTTTCCGCGTGAAGTTATTTCCACCGGGTAAGCGCTACTGATGTGAAGGCGCAGTTTTTTCTTCTCCCGGAACGCTTTAAAAGCCACAAAATAATGTTCCGTCTCGCCGTTCGCGAGTTGAACCTCAACCGTGGCATAACTCCCGTAACCCGCGTGGATCACTTTTCTTTGCCCCAGCGTTTCTATAATACCCCGCAGATGTTGCCTGGCGAGCTGGTAGCGACGTTCGCAGAATGGACGGCTCTCCTTCACGGCATGATACATCAACGCCGCTTTATCCTCATCTGACTGGTACTCGTAATCCTTACAGAAACAATGACATGAATATGTGACGAGAAAACGATAAACCTTGTCCGGCTTGCCGGGTGCGGTATGCGTATACGTCACCTCATGAGCATCGAGGAAGGATAGATCACGCGTTTCACCGTCCGGGTGCGCAAAATCTTTCCATTTAGTTACTTCGCTGATGTTCACTACCGGCTTCCGTGGGAGTTATCGGGGAAAAACATTATATAGGAATCGTCATTGTACTGACGTTATTCTCACTAACACAAAGATAAAGCATCGGGAAACCTAGACATACAGGTGGGTGGTCCAGTTATCCCGTACTTATCCCCTGATTCTGTGGATAATCAATATATGGTATCCAAACCAGCTGCGACTGCTACCGTATATAGTGTCTCCTGCTGCCGTTCGAACCGTCCCCGCCCCATCATGGACAAAATGTGCTTTCGAAGTGAAAAATTCCTCAAAAACGCCTCGATTTAACATAATGGACGTTATCGGCACCACGCGATCAGGGTTCGTCCTGAAATGCCCTTCAATCTCCTAAAAGATCATCTTTTTAGAGTCATTTACGGCTATTTTTTTGTTGCTAATTTGTTAACAAAATCAAGTTTCCGGTTTCGCTTCGATTTTGCGTCAAAAGCCCCCCTTTTTAGTGATTATGGTGTGTTAGGGGTCTGACGCTCAGTGAAACGAAAACTCACGTTAAGCAATGTTTTCTTGTTACGGTGTCACGTCATTTATAACAAAGGTCTTCTGATCAAAACCTGAGTTCCTGATGGCAATACAGCATCGAGTGTAAATCCTCGCCTCTTGAGCATCTCGGCCATTTGTGACGAAGATGAGAAGCATCTGGCTTCAAGTGGATGTTTGGCAAAAAGGTGGAGAAAGTCAGACAGGAATTGTGAAGCGATACCATCCCCTCGAAACTTTTCTCCTACGCCAAAAGCCTTTATCTCAAGAAATAAAAATCCATTCGGGGCGGCCTGTGTCTGGAACCAGATATAACCAACAGGCTTATCTGTATGAAGCTCGGCTAGAATGTAAATATAGTCGGCCATTTCCGTACCTGACTCAATCATCGAAATAGTTTTTCTAAGGCTCTCTACAAGCCCGTTAAATGATACCGGGTCTAGTAATTCCTTCGCATAATGCCCTGCTCGCGCTCCTTCCTTAAGTTCATCTGTTATAAATTGAAGGTCATCCAGTTTTATACCTCTTGAATACAATTCAATCATTGGTAACAACTCCTAGTAATCTTAAAATGACGTAATCCTATACCTAACATAACACGGTAATGACTCCAACTTACTGATAGTGTTTTATGTTCAGATAATGCCCGATGACTTTGTCATGCAGCTCCACCGATTTTGAGAACGACAGTGACTTCCTGCCCAGCCTTGCCAGATGCTGCCTCAGATTCAGGTTATGCCGCTCAATGCGCGGTAATGACTCCAACTTACTGATAGTGTTTTATGTTCAGATAATGCCCGATGACTTTGTCATGCAGCTCCACCGATTTTGAGAACGACAGTGACTTCCTGCCCAGCCTTGCCAGATGCTGCCTCAGATTCAGGTTATGCCGCTCAATGCGCTGCGTATATCGCTTGCTGATAACGTGCAGTTCTCCCTTCAGGCGTGATTCATAAAGCGGCCAGCCATCCGTCATCCATACCACGACCTCAAAGGCCGACAGCAGGCCCAGAAGACGCTCCAGCGTGGCCAACGTGCGTTCACCGAATACGTGCGCCACAACCGTCCTCCGTATCCTGTCATACGCGTAAAACAACCAGCGCTGGCGTGATTTAGCGCCGACGTAACCCCACTGTTCGTCCATTTCCGCGCAAATAATGACGTCACTGCCCGGTTGTATGCGTGAGTTTACCGACTGCGGCCTGAGTTTTTTAAGTGTCGTAAAATCGTGTTGAGGCCAACGCCCATAATGCGTGCACTGGCGCGACATCCGACGCCATTCATGGCCATATCAATAATTTTCTGGTGTGTACCGGGCTGAGAGGCGGTGTAAGTGAACTGTAGCTGCCATGTTTTACGGCAGTGAGAGCAGAGATAGCGCTGATGTCCGGCAGTACTTTTACCGTTACGCACCACGCCTTCAGTAGCTGAGCAGGAGGGACAACTGATGGAGATGGAAGCCACGGGAGCACCTCAAAAACACCATCGTACACTAAATCAGTAAGTTGGCACCATTACCGGTTTGTTTACCTTCACATTTTCCATTCCGCCACCGTGCTGCAAACTCTGATGGCGTCTGATAATTCAGTGCTGAATGTGGACGACACTCGTTATAATCCTGCCGCCAGTTATTAATGATTTTCCTTGCATGAACGATATCGCTGAACCAGTGCTCATTCAGACATTCATCGCGAAATCGTCCGTTAAAGCTCTCAATAAATCCGTTCTGCGTTGGCTTGCCCGGCTGGATTAAGCGCAACTCAACACCATGCTCAAAAGCCCATTGATCCAGTGCGCGGCAAGTGAACTCCGGCCCCTGGTCAGTTCTTATTGTCGCCGGATAGCCTCGAAACAGTGCAATGCTGTCCAGAATACGCGTGACCTGAACGCCTGAAATCCCGAATGCGATGGTCATTGTCAGACACTCCTTCGTGAAGTCGTCCACACAGGTCAGGCACTTGATCCTGCGACCGGTGGCCAGTGCGTCCATGACAAAATCCATCGACCAGGTCAGGTTGGGCGCCGCCGGACGGAGCAGCGGCAGACGTTCTGTTGCCAGCCCTTTACGACGTCGCCTGCGTTTTACGCCCAGCCCGCTCAGATGATAAAGGCGGTATTCAGACCGACTGATAGCTGATTTTGAGTTGCCAAAAAGAGCGCTCCTATTCAGTACAAAAAAGATGGTAATGTTTCATAAAATCTCTTAGGCCTTGCAGGAATGGTTTTGAAATGAATGGATCTTGTTTGTGTGGAACAATTGAATTTGAACTTACTCATAAACCAGCAGTGTTTTATCGTTGTCATTGCTCGCTATGCAGAAAGCAGAGCGGCGTAGGTTACAATCTCGCCACACTAGTCAAAGACAGCGAGTTTCGCTGGATTAAAGGGGAAAATTGCATTGCTTCATGGTCTAAGCCAACGGGGTACCGTACAGATTTTTGCAATGTATGTGGCTCAACTGTGCCTAACAGTCTGCGAGACGTACCTTATGTCTGGGTTCCTGTCGGTTTAATTGACGAACGTCTTGAAATGGAATGTGCAGGAGACTTCTGCACTGATGATGCAATGCCCTGGGATGAAACCCGCTCACCTAGTTGTCACGCTGGACCTGTCAAGTCGCTAGCCTCGCTTTTAAAGTACCTGAAACTCAATTCCTGAGCGTCAGCATTTGGCACAAAGCAGACATTAAAGACTACAGCATCGGATGCCGCGTTAGCGGCATGGAGGCGCCAGATGAAGCTGCATGTATCAGTGGAGTCAAATGGCGCCGAAAGCCCGGCGTAGCCGGTTACCTGGCTATAAATTCTGCCACCCTTCCCCCTGCCCTGATTAGCCTTAACCCGCTTACAGCAATGAAGAAGTTAAAGTAATCCCTTTTAACCCCGGTGAGCGGGCTTTACGGCGTTTACGACGTAAAGGGCGTGATTTCCGGGGCCTTAGCGGCGGCAGCTTGCTGCTGACGCTTAGGGGGATGTTCTTCAGTTATTTCAGCAACACCAGGGAACTTAACACGGTAGCTGCTAAGCCATACCCGCTATAAACGCGCTGCGTAACAAAGGGCATTCGACAGATAAAATGGCGGTGGTGTTTGCGGGGGTAAGTGAAAGTGAGAGTGAATATCGCGCGGCGCTGGAATACCTGCAACCCTGCGGCGTTCCCGTCATTCCGGGCGCTATTCCTTTTCTGACATCGTTCAGCCAGGGGTCGTCTCAGAAAACGGAATCTATGGTCACTCCCGTTTTTGCAACACCGATTTTGACGACAAGTTGGCTTGCTTGAATCTATCCGGCGTCTGAATGGGATTTTATTCCCGCGCCTCGATGAGTTCCGCGCCTGATGAACCTCCAGAAAATATACGGCTTCAATGAGCCTTTCCGTTTTACAGGTTCCTCAACAGGCCGGTGGGCCGTTAGTATCATCAATATCAGTATTCGCAAAACCAGATGAATGATTGTTTAAACTGGTGTATTTCTGCCTTTATGCTTCGTAAGTTTGCTGTCGCGCCGTCAGTGCCCAGGCTATTCTGGCCAGCTTGTTTGCCAGAGCACAGGTGACGACAAAGTTGCTTTTCCGACACAACAACTCCCTGACCCAGTCGGCCAACTTGCCAGACTGGTGTTCCAGTTTTTGTATGAATACCCTGGCACACTGAACCAACAAAGTTCGGATCTTTTTGTTGCCCCGCTTGCTAATCCCTAACAATGTCGTCCGACCTCCCGTGCTGTACTGTCGGGGTACCAGCCCTGTTGCCGCCGCAAAGTCACGGCTGCTGGCGTACTGCTTCCCGTCGCCAATCTCAGTTGAAATAGTACTGGCAGTCAGCGTTCCAACGCAGGGAATACTCAGCAAGCGCTGTCCAACCTCATCTTCGTCCAACTTTCGTTTCAACTGAGATTCCAGATCTTTAATCTGCTCAACAAGATAGTGATAATGCTGTTGTAATTTCAGCAGTAACTGGCTGAGATAAAGAGGCAAACTACTGTCCTCAAGAAGGGTACTCAGTCGACTAATAACGGCAGCACCTCGCGGAACGCTGATACCAAATTCCAGCAGAAAAGCATGCATCTGATTAGTTGTTTTCACCTTATCCTGAACCAGGGATTCACGGACACGATGCAGAGCTCGCATTGCCTGCTGAGATTCGGTTCTGGGCTGCACGAAACGCATAGATGGACGTGATGCTGCTTCACAGATAGCTTCAGCATCAACGAAGTCATTTTTGTTGCTTTTAACGAATGGGCGGACAAATTGCGGTGATATCAGCTTTGGAAAATGCCCTAACTCTGCCAGCTTGCGTGCCATAAAGTGAGAACCGCCACAGGCTTCCATCGCGATGGTTGTTGCCGGGCATGTCGCCAGAAATTCGATTAGCTTTGGTCGGGTGAATTTTTTACGGTAAACGGCCTTCCCACGATGATCCTGACAATGAATATGGAAAGAGTTCTTACCCAGATCGATACCAATAAGCGCAATGTTTTCCATGATGGTTCTCCGAATGAAAGCCTGTCCTCAGCATAGTACTGGGAAGGAGGGAGTGACCATCTCATTAAATAAAGCACGCTAAGCGTGCGTGGAGGCTGGCACCCAGCGGTACAGCGTCGGAATGGACACGCCGAGGTTCTTGGCCACGTCCTTGGGCGGCACCCCGCTGGCCAGCAGCTTCTTGGCCGACTCGATCTTGCTGTCGGTCATCTTCGGCTTGCGGCCGCCTTTGCGGCCGAGCTGCTTGGCGACTTCCAGCCCGGCGCGGGTGCGCTCGACGGTCAGCTCGCGCTCCATTTCGGCAAGGCTCGCCATGACGTGGAAGAAGAACCGCCCGGATGGTGTGCCGGTGTCGATGGAGTCGGTGAGGCTCCTGAACTGGACACCGTGCTTGTGCAGATCGCCGACCAGATCGACCAGTTGCTTGACCGACCGGCCCAGCCGGTCGAGCTTCCAGACGACCAAAGTATCGCCTTCGCGCAGCATTTCGAGCGTCTTGGCCAAGCCAGGCCGGTCTGCCCGCGTGCCACTCACCTTGTCCTCGAAGACCTTTTTACATCCGGCCTTGCTCAAGGCTTCGCGTTGCAGCTCCAGGTTCTGATCCTGCGTCGAGACGCGCGCATAGCCAATCAACATGGCTTGTCTCGCGCCCGGTCGATGCGTTCCTGCATCGCCTGCATCACTTCTTCGTGGGTGTACGATCTGGCGTTGGCGTCGGTGGCTTGCCGCAGGGCTTCCTCAACCTCGCGCGTCATCCGCTCGTAATCCTCCGGCCACAGCGCTTGCTCCATGCGCAGCGACGCCTGACCCAGCAGGTGCAGCAGGCTGAACAGCCGCATGTCGTTGGTGGCGACGATGCGCTCCCGAATCTGCTCCTGAATAGCTTCGCTAGCCCGATGCGCTTGTGGTGTGGCAGTCCCCTCGTAGTCAGCGGGGAATTCCGCTTCCTCGGCAATCCTTGCCCAGGCGCTGGCCAGCGCCTCGATGGTTGACGTGCTCATTTCCGCCGCTCCTGTGCTCTTTGGCGAATCAACCGGCCAAGGGGCCTCGACGCGAAAACCAGCAGCATCACGCCTATCGGATACCAGGTCGAGAAGACCACCAAGGCATCGAAGGCTGGCCGTCCGGTGTTGGTAGGCAGTACGGCGGTCACAGCCATCAACCCGCCGACCGTCCAGATGATGCGCCACACGTAGGGCATCACGCGGGGCACGTAGCCGTCATCGAAAGCGGTCTGGTAGTAGCGGCGCAGGCCGCGCTCGGCAAGCGCCTGGCGCTGCCGCTCCGACAGCGCATCCGTCCGGCCATACCAGCGCCGGAATGGTGGACAGCGCAGCAGCAAAGGGGTGAAGAGGATCATCACCGCCACGATCGCGACACCCCACGCCATGACGGCGCCGGCATCGGGCCGCTTGGCGTTCTCGATCACGGGCGCGAAGACGCCCGGAGCACCGATCATCCAGAACAGCGCAATGTGCTGATGGAAGGAGAGCTTCATTTGCTCATCCACTTGCGCAGCAGGCGCTTTTTCAGGGAGGCGCGTTCTTGCGGGTTGCGTCCCTTGTGATTGGCGATGCGATCCGCCGTGGCGGCCTGGCGCTTGACGGGCCAGTAGGAGCGGCCATCCTTGCCCATCGACCAGACGCTGCTGGCCTGGTTTTCCAGCAGGGGCAGATGGGCGCTCAGGGCTTCGGGCGACGCGCTGGTCAGCGCCGTGCGCTCACGGGTGCGCCAGCGCTGATGCCAGAGCTTCTTGTCCTCGCGCTCGCTGCCGCAGGTCGTGTGCCCGACGATGGGTGTTTTGCGGCGGCTGCGGCTCATAACGTAGTGGTCTCCAAGAACATTCAGGACTGATCCCAGGCGTCGATGGTCAAGACCTGATCGGCAGGACAGGCGGCTACGCGGTCGGGAACTGGATGGTGTTCAGTCTCATGCCGACCCCATTCGATTGATCGCGTCGCTTGCGGCACGCTGCGACGCAAGGAGGTTTGCGACCTGGTTTAGCAGCCGTGTCCGCTGCATGTCTGTTACCTATCTCCCCGACCGCTCATTGGACCAACTCCAGAGATTGGGCTCTATCGCTCAGCCAATACGAAACCGGCATTGGCTGATGCCACAACCGAGACTAACACAAATGGCTCGGTACCTGTATTTCGCGCCCCGTGCACTTGGCCCGGTCTTGCCACGGCTATCTCACCTTCCCTGAGGGCACGAACAATCCCATTGCCCTGAAAGTAATCAGCCATTCCCGACAAAACAGTCCACGTGTCTTGGCCGTGAGGATGAATGTGAGCCGCAATTTCCTGCCCGGGATGGACATGCCAAACCACGATAATTGAGTCTCGGGTTTCAAGCACAACGGAACGAATAGGCTCGCCTTCGGACGGCTGAACATACTCGGCTACAGAAAATATTCTCGATTCAACAGTCATCGGAGATCCCTCTTTCACAGTTGTCGTTACGGTCTTCATCGTCGGCATCCTGACGCACGGCGGGCAATTGCTGGAGCAACGCCGGCAGCCATTCCTGTACCGTCTCCCACACCACATCGAGGTTGATGTCGAAATAGCCGTGAGCCATGCGATTACGCATATTGCGCATGCTGCGCCACGGCACGTCGGCATGCGCCTGGGTGAACTCGACGTAGCCATCCATCACCTTTGTGGCCGCCTCGCCGATGACGATCAGGCTCATGATGACGGCCTGCTGGGTGCGCTTGTCGGCCAAGAAGTCGTCCTTGGCCATCCCTTCCACGAAGCTGCGCGCATCGGTTGCGGCCTGCTGAATGTGGTCGAGGTAATCGGGCAGGCGGTTCTCGCTCATATCGGTTGCGCCTCCGCGAGCACCTTGGCCCGGAACTTCGGCGGCAGGTCGCCGGGAGTCAGCAGATCGACGTCAACGCCGAGCAGCGATTTCAGTTCTTCTTCCAAATCGCCCAAGTCCAACAACGTGGCACCGGGCAGCGCATCGACCAACAGGTCGAGGTCGCTGCCATCCCGGTCGGTGCCATGCAGCACCGAGCCGAAGACGCGCGGGTTCGCGGCGCGAAAGCGGCCTACCGCTTCACGCACTGCGCTTCGCTTCATGTCAAGCACAACAGACGGTCGCATGCGCATCCTTTCTTATCGAAACTCGTTGAGATGATATGCAATCAAGAATAGAATTTCAAGAACTATTTTCGAGAATCGCAATGCCTTGATTCCCGTGCCGCGCCGGTTGTCACTTTCAGAAGGCGACAGCACGAAATATCAAAAGTCGACCGCACGGTCTTTTCTGACGTTGGAGTCGCCTCAGAAAACGGAATCTATGGTCACTCCCGTTTTTGCAACACCGATTTTGACGACAAGTTGGCTTGCTTGAATCTATCCGGCGTCTGAATGGGATTTTATTCCCGCGCCTCGATGAGTTCCGCGCCTGATGAACCTCCAGAAAATATACGGCTTCAATGAGCCTTTCCGTTTTACAGGTTCCTCAACAGGCCGGTGGGCCGTTAGTATCATCAATATCAGTATTCGCAAAACCAGATGAATGATTGTTTAAACTGGTGTATTTCTGCCTTTATGCTTCGTAAGTTTGCTGTCGCGCCGTCAGTGCCCAGGCTATTCTGGCCAGCTTGTTTGCCAGAGCACAGGTGACGACAAAGTTGCTTTTCCGACACAACAACTCCCTGACCCAGTCGGCCAACTTGCCAGACTGGTGTTCCAGTTTTTGTATGAATACCCTGGCACACTGAACCAACAAAGTTCGGATCTTTTTGTTGCCCCGCTTGCTAATCCCTAACAATGTCGTCCGACCTCCCGTGCTGTACTGTCGGGGTACCAGCCCTGTTGCCGCCGCAAAGTCACGGCTGCTGGCGTACTGCTTCCCGTCGCCAATCTCAGTTGAAATAGTACTGGCAGTCAGCGTTCCAACGCAGGGAATACTCAGCAAGCGCTGTCCAACCTCATCTTCGTCCAACTTTCGTTTCAACTGAGATTCCAGATCTTTAATCTGCTCAACAAGATAGTGATAATGCTGTTGTAATTTCAGCAGTAACTGGCTGAGATAAAGAGGCAAACTACTGTCCTCAAGAAGGGTACTCAGTCGACTAATAACGGCAGCACCTCGCGGAACGCTGATACCAAATTCCAGCAGAAAAGCATGCATCTGATTAGTTGTTTTCACCTTATCCTGAACCAGGGATTCACGGACACGATGCAGAGCTCGCATTGCCTGCTGAGATTCGGTTCTGGGCTGCACGAAACGCATAGATGGACGTGATGCTGCTTCACAGATAGCTTCAGCATCAACGAAGTCATTTTTGTTGCTTTTAACGAATGGGCGGACAAATTGCGGTGATATCAGCTTTGGAAAATGCCCTAACTCTGCCAGCTTGCGTGCCATAAAGTGAGAACCGCCACAGGCTTCCATCGCGATGGTTGTTGCCGGGCATGTCGCCAGAAATTCGATTAGCTTTGGTCGGGTGAATTTTTTACGGTAAACGGCCTTCCCACGATGATCCTGACAATGAATATGGAAAGAGTTCTTACCCAGATCGATACCAATAAGCGCAATGTTTTCCATGATGGTTCTCCGAATGAAAGCCTGTCCTCAGCATAGTACTGGGAAGGAGGGAGTGACCATCTCATTAAATAAAGCACGCTAAGGCGTAGTTCCCTCGGGCTACACCGCGTCCGCACTGCGCGGTTCTTTCTTCCCTTGCAGTGACGCAATCAGCGGGCAGGAAACGTTCCCCTTCCGCGCATGGCAGGCGCACACCAAATCAGACAGCACGGCCTCCATGCGCGCCAGGTCAGCCATCCTCTCGCGCACGTCCTTGAGCTTGTGCTCGGCCAGGCTGCTGGCTTCCTCGCAATGGGTGCCATCCTCCAGCCGCAGCAGCTCGGCGATCTCATCCAGGCTGAAGCCCAACCGCTGGGCTGATTTCACGAAGCGCACCCGCGTTACATCCGTCTCGCCATAGCGGCGAATGCTGCCGTAAGGCTTGTCCGGTTCCGGGAGCAAGCCCTTGCGCTGATAGAACCGGATGGTCTCCACATTGACCCCGGCCGTCCTGGCGAAAACGCCAATGGTCAGGTTCTCCAAATTGTTTTCCATATCGCTTGACTCCGTACATAACTACGGAAGTAAGCTTAAGCTATCCAATTCAGATTCGAAAGGACAAACGTATGTCTGAACCTCAAAACGGGCGCGGCGCGCTCTTCACTGGCGGGCTGGCCGCCATCCTCGCCTCGGCTTGCTGCCTCGGGCCGCTGGTTCTGATCGCCTTGGGGTTCAGCGGCGCTTGGATCGGCAACTTGACGGTGTTGGAACCCTATCGCCCCATCTTTATCGGCGTGGCGCTGGTGGCGTTGTTCTTCGCCTGGCGGCGCATCTACCGGCCGTCAGCCGCCTGCAAACCGGGTGAGGTTTGCGCGATTCCCCAAGTGCGAGCTACTTACAAGCTCATTTTCTGGGGCGTGGCCGTGCTGGTTTTGGTCGCGCTCGGATTTCCCTACGTCGTGCCATTTTTCTATTGATCACAGGAGTTCACCATGAAAAAGCTGCTTTCCGCCCTTGCCCTCGCTGCCGTTGTTGCCCCCGTGTGGGCCGCCACCCAGACCGTTACGCTGTCCGTACCGGGCATGACCTGCTCGGCCTGTCCGATCACTGTCAAGAAGGCGATTTCCAAGGTCGATGGCGTCAGTAAAGTTGACGTGACCTTCGAGACGCGCGAAGCGGTGGTCACCTTCGATGATGCCAAGACCAGCGTGCAGAAACTGACCAAGGCTACCGAGGATGCGGGCTACCCATCATCAGTCAAGAACTGATCATGAAAGACCCGAAGACACTGCTGCGGGTCAGCATCATTGGCACAACCCTCGTGGCGCTGTGTTGCTTCACCCCTGTTCTGGTCATTTTGCTCGGTGTGGTCGGCTTGTCCGCGCTGACCGGCTATCTGGACTATGTGCTGCTGCCTGCGCTGGCGATTTTCATCGGCTTGACCATCTACGCCATCCAACGAAAACGCCAAGCCGATGCCTGCTGCACCCCGAAATTCAATGGAGTAAAAAAATGACCGAAATCACCGTGAATGGCATGACCTGCACATCCTGCGCCACCCATGTCAAAGATGCTTTGGAAAAGATTCCCGGCGTGAATGCCGCTGTGGTGTCCTATCCAGAAAGCCGCGCGCAAGTCATGGCAGACACCGCCGTGAGCCACAACCAACTGCTGGCCGCCATCGCCGCATTGGGTTATCAAGGCTCGATCCGGGTTGGTGATTTCAAAGATGAACCAAAAATCCGTGATGCACTTGAGGGCGCCGGTTTGCATATCGCCATCATTGGCAGCGGCGGGGCCGCGATGGCGGCGGCGCTGAAGGCCGTCGAGCAAGGCGCGACGGTCACGCTGATCGAACGCGGCACCATCGGCGGCACCTGCGTCAATATCGGCTGTGTGCCGTCCAAGATCATGATCCGCGCTGCCCATATTGCCCATCTGCGCCGGGAAAGTCCGTTCGACGGCGGTATTGCGGCAACTGTGCCTGCGATTGACCGCAGCAAACTGCTGGCCCAGCAGCAGGCCCGTGTCGATGAACTGCGGCACGCCAAATACGAAGGCATCCTGGACGGCAATCCAGCCATCACCGTTTTGCACGGTGAAGCGCGTTTCAAGGACGACCAGAGCCTGGTCGTCCGTTTGAACGAGGGTGGCGAGCGCGAGGTAACGTTCGACCGCTGCCTGGTCGCCACCGGTGCCAGTCCGGCCGTGCCGCCGATTCCGGGCCTGAAAGAGTCACCCTACTGGACTTCCACCGAAGCGCTTGTCAGCGACACCATTCCCGCACGCCTGGCCGTGATCGGTTCGTCGGTGGTGGCGTTGGAACTGGCGCAAGCCTTTGCCCGGCTCGGCAGCCAGGTCACGATCCTGGCACGCAGCACCTTGTTCTTCCGGGAAGACCCGGCCATCGGCGAGGCCGTGACAGCCGCTTTCCGCGCCGAGGGCATCGAGGTGCTGGAGCACACGCAAGCCAGCCAGGTCGCCCATGTGAACGGCGAATTCGTGCTGACCACCGGACACGGTGAATTGCGCGCTGACAAGTTGCTGGTTGCCACCGGTCGGGCACCGAATACGCGCAGCCTCGCGCTGGACGCGGCGGGGGTCACTGTCAATGCGCAAGGGGCCATCGTTATCGACCAAGGCATGCGCACGAGCAACCCGAACATCTACGCGGCCGGCGACTGCACCGACCAGCCGCAGTTCGTCTACGTGGCAGCGGCCGCCGGCACCCGTGCCGCGATCAACATGACCGGCGGCGACGCAGCCCTCAATCTGACCGCGATGCCGGCAGTGGTGTTCACCGACCCGCAAGTCGCCACCGTGGGCTACAGCGAGGCGGAAGCGCACCACGATGGCATCGAGACCGACAGTCGCACGCTGACACTCGACAACGTTCCGCGAGCGCTTGCCAACTTCGACACACGCGGCTTCATCAAGCTGGTCATCGAGGAAGGTAGCGGACGGCTCATCGGCGTGCAGGCGGTGGCCCCGGAAGCGGGCGAACTGATCCAGACGGCGGTGCTCGCCATCCGCAACCGCATGACGGTGCAGGAACTGGCCGACCAGTTGTTCCCCTACCTGACAATGGTCGAGGGGTTGAAGCTTGCGGCGCAGACCTTCAACAAGGACGTGAAGCAGCTTTCCTGCTGCGCTGGATAAAAAAAGGAGGTTTTCAATGAGCGCCTACACCGTGTCCCGGCTGGCCCTTGATGCCGGGGTGAGCGTGCATATCGTGCGCGACTACCTGCTGCGCGGATTGCTGCGTCCGGTGGCGTGCACCCCGGGCGGCTATGGCCTGTTCGATGATGCCGCCTTGCAACGGCTGTGCTTCGTGCGGGCGGCCTTCGAGGCGGGCATCGGCCTGGACGCGCTGGCGCGGCTGTGCCGGGCGCTGGATGCTGCGGACGGCGATGAAGCGGCCGCGCAGCTTGCCGTTCTGCGCCAGTTCGTCGAGCGTCGGCGCGAAGCGTTGGCCGATCTGGAGGTGCAGTTGGCCACCATGCCGACCGAGCCGGCACAGCACGCGGAGAGTCTGCCATGAACAGCCCCGAGCGCTTGCCGTCCGAGACGCACAAACCGATCACCGGCTACCTGTGGGGCGCGCTGGCCGTGCTCACCTGTCCCTGCCATTTGCCGATTCTCGCCATTGTGCTGGCCGGCACGACGGCCGGCGCGTTCATCGGAGAGTACTGGGGTATCGCAGCCCTCACGCTGACCGGTTTGTTCGTCCTGTCTGTGACACGACTGCTGCGGGCCTTCAAAGATCGATCATGAGCGCTTCCCATTGAGACAAACCACGCTGTCGCTACGTTGCCTCATGCCGGCATCAAATTCGGCTGAGTAGCTTCTCGCCATCTGGACGTAGCTCACCCTTGGGTGAAACATGCCGATACAGGGTCTGCCGCGTGACGCCAAGTTCCTGGCACAGGTCGCCGACCTTGGGGTCACCTCAGAAAACGGATCTATGGTCACTCCCGTTTTTGCAACACCGATTTTGACGACAAGTTGGCTTGCTTGAATCTATCCGGCGTCTGAATGGGATTTTATTCCCGCGCCTCGATGAGTTCCGCGCCTGATGAACCTCCAGAAAATATACGGCTTCAATGAGCCTTTCCGTTTTACAGGTTCCTCAACAGGCCGGTGGGCCGTTAGTATCATCAATATCAGTATTCGCAAAACCAGATGAATGATTGTTTAAACTGGTGTATTTCTGCCTTTATGCTTCGTAAGTTTGCTGTCGCGCCGTCAGTGCCCAGGCTATTCTGGCCAGCTTGTTTGCCAGAGCACAGGTGACGACAAAGTTGCTTTTCCGACACAACAACTCCCTGACCCAGTCGGCCAACTTGCCAGACTGGTGTTCCAGTTTTTGTATGAATACCCTGGCACACTGAACCAACAAAGTTCGGATCTTTTTGTTGCCCCGCTTGCTAATCCCTAACAATGTCGTCCGACCTCCCGTGCTGTACTGTCGGGGTACCAGCCCTGTTGCCGCCGCAAAGTCACGGCTGCTGGCGTACTGCTTCCCGTCGCCAATCTCAGTTGAAATAGTACTGGCAGTCAGCGTTCCAACGCAGGGAATACTCAGCAAGCGCTGTCCAACCTCATCTTCGTCCAACTTTCGTTTCAACTGAGATTCCAGATCTTTAATCTGCTCAACAAGATAGTGATAATGCTGTTGTAATTTCAGCAGTAACTGGCTGAGATAAAGAGGCAAACTACTGTCCTCAAGAAGGGTACTCAGTCGACTAATAACGGCAGCACCTCGCGGAACGCTGATACCAAATTCCAGCAGAAAAGCATGCATCTGATTAGTTGTTTTCACCTTATCCTGAACCAGGGATTCACGGACACGATGCAGAGCTCGCATTGCCTGCTGAGATTCGGTTCTGGGCTGCACGAAACGCATAGATGGACGTGATGCTGCTTCACAGATAGCTTCAGCATCAACGAAGTCATTTTTGTTGCTTTTAACGAATGGGCGGACAAATTGCGGTGATATCAGCTTTGGAAAATGCCCTAACTCTGCCAGCTTGCGTGCCATAAAGTGAGAACCGCCACAGGCTTCCATCGCGATGGTTGTTGCCGGGCATGTCGCCAGAAATTCGATTAGCTTTGGTCGGGTGAATTTTTTACGGTAAACGGCCTTCCCACGATGATCCTGACAATGAATATGGAAAGAGTTCTTACCCAGATCGATACCAATAAGCGCAATGTTTTCCATGATGGTTCTCCGAATGAAAGCCTGTCCTCAGCATAGTACTGGGAAGGAGGGAGTGACCATCTCATTAAAAATCGTACGCTAAGACCCAGAGAGCGGACGTAGCGGTCGGAATTTCCCCACGCCTACTTTGGAGCTACTGCGCCAGAGGTAATCGCCGGTCAGGTTGATATGCTCCCAACCCAGCGGCGACAGGTACTGCAACAGCCCTTCATCGACACCATGGCCGTGGCCGCGCAAAGCATTCGCGGCGCGCTCCAGGTAGACCGTGTTCCACAGCACGATGGCCGCCGTCACCAGGTTGAGGCCACTGGCCCGGTAGCGCTGCTGCTCGAAACTGCGGTCGCGGATTTCGCCCAGCCGGTTGAAGAACACCGCCCTGGCCAGCGCATTGCGGGCTTCGCCCTTGTTCAATCCGGCATGCACACGACGGCGTAGTTCCACGCTTTGCAGCCAGTCCAAGATGAACAGCGTGCGCTCGATGCGCCCCAGCTCGCGCAGCGCAACGGCCAGGCCGTTCTGGCGCGGGTAGCTGCCGAGCTTGCGCAACATCAGCGAGGCCGTCACCGTGCCCTGTTTGATCGAGGTAGCCAGGCGCAGGATTTCATCCCAATGGGCACGAATAGCCTTGATGTTCAACTTGTCGCTGCTAATCGTCGGTCTGAGTGCGTCGTAACTGGCTTCACCCTTAGGGATGAACAGCTTGGTGTCGCCCAGGGCGCGGATGCGCGGCGCGAAGCGGAAGCCCAGCAGATGCATGAGGGCAAAGACATGATCGGTGAAGCCCGCCGTGTCGGTGTAGTGCTCCTCGATGCGCAGGTCGGACTCGTGGTACAGCAGGCCGTCGAGCACGTAGGTCGAGTCGCGCACGCCGACGTTCACGACCTTGGTGTGGAACGGCGCGTACTGGTCGGAGATGTGCGTGTAAAACGTCCGCCCTGGGCTGCTGCCATATTTCGGGTTGATGTGCCCGGTGCTCTCGGCCTTGCTGCCGGTGCGGAAGTTCTGGCCGTCCGACGATGACGTGGTGCCGTCACCCCAATGCTCGGCGAAGGGATGCCGGAACTGCGCGTTCACCAATTCGGCCAGCGCCGTCGAATAGGTTTCATCGCGGGTATGCCAGGCTTGTAGCCAGGCGAGCTTGGCATACGTTGTGCCGGGACAGGACTCGGCCATCTTGGTCAGGCCGAGATTGATCGCGTCGGCCAGTATGGTGGTCAGCAGCAGGTTCTTGTCCTTGGCCAGGTCGCCCGATTTCAGGTGCGTAAAGTGGCGGGTGAAGCCCGTCCATTCATCCACTTCCATAAGCAGTTCGGTGATCTTGATGTGCGGCAGGATCATCGCGGTCTGGTCGATCAGCGCCTGCGCGGTGTCAGGCACCGCCGCATCCAGAGGCGTGATCTTCAGGCCAGACTCGGTGATGATGGCGTCCGGCAGGTCGTTGGCCGCCGCCATGCGGTTGACGGTCGCAAGCTGTGTTTCTAGCAGCGTCAGCCGGTCATGCAGGTACTGGTCGCAGTTGGTGACCACAGCCAGCGGCAGTTCGCTGGCCAGCTTGAGGCTGGCGAATTTCACAGGCGGTACCAGGTAGTCCTCGAAATCCTTGAACTGGCGTGAGCCTTGCACCCAGATGTCGCCGGAGCGCAGCGCGTTCTTCAGTTCCGACAGTGCGCACAACTCGTAGTAGCGCCGGTCGATGCCGGCATCGGTCATCACCAGCTTCTGCCAGCGCGGCTTGATGAAGTCGGTCGGCGCATCGGCAGGCACCTTGCGTGCGTTGTCGCTGTTCATGCCGCGCAGCACCTCGATGGCGTCCAGCACATCCTTGGCAGCGGGCGCAGCCCGCAGCTTGAGCACGGCGAGGAATTCCGGCGCGTACCGGCGTAACGTGGCGTAGCTCTCGCCGATGCGGTGCAGGAAATCGAAGTCCTCGGGCTGCGCGAGCTTCTGCGCTTCGGTGACATTTTCGGCGAAAGCATCCCAGGATAGTACGCCCTCGATGGCGGCGAACGGATCGCGGCCCGCTTGCTTGGCCTCGATCAGCGCCTGGCCGATGCGCCCGAACAGCCGCACCTTGGCGTTGATCGCCTTGCCGGATGCCTGAAACTGCTGCTGATGCTTGTTCTTGGCGGCGTTGAACAGCTTGCCCAGGATGCGGTCGTGCAAGTCGATGATTTCGTCGGTGACCGTGGCCATGCCCTCGATGGCGAGCGCGACCAGGGTGGCGTAGCGCCGCTGCGCCTCGAACTTGGCCAGGTCGGCGGGTGTCATCTGGCCACCCTCGCGGGCGATCTTGAGCAGGCGATTCTGGTGCACCGACCGCTCGACGCCGGAAGGCAGGTCGAGCGCCTGCCATGCCTTGAGGCGTTCGATGTGTTCGAGCATGTGCCGCGAATTGGGCTTGACGGGTGACTGGCGCAGCCAGGCCAGCCAGGTCGTTTTGCCGTTGTCCCGGCGTTTGAGCAGATCGTCAAGGCGGCGACGATGCGCGTCCGATAGCGGTTCGGACAAGGTTTCGTAGATTTGCCGGTTGGCGCGGGTGATCGCCTCGGCACAGACGCGCTCGACAACATCCAGCGTCGGCAAGATGACGTGTCGGTGCCGCAGGTCGTCGAGAACACTGTTGGCCAGCATGATGCCCTTGTCGGTTTGCAAGGCCAACTCGGTCGCGGCATGGACAGCCTGCCGATAGTGCGCCAGGCCGAACGGCTCCATGCCCAAATATGCACGCAGCTCAAGCAGATGCTCGCGCCGGGTTTCTTCCCTCTCTGCATACTGTGGCCAGCACGATGGATCGATGCGCAGTTGCCGTCCGATCCATTGCAGCAGGGGCATCGGCACCGCAGCGTCGGGCAGCAGGCCCTGACCGGGAAAGCGCAATAAGCATAATTGCACCGCGACACCCAGGCGGTTGGCGTCACCGCGCCGCTGGCGGATTAGTGACAGGTCGGGTTCGCTGAACGTGTAGAGCCGGATGAGTTCGTCTTGGGTATCGGGCAACGCCAAGAGACTGTCGCGCTCTGCGGCGGAGAGGATTGAACGGCGGGGCATGCAGTCTCCTTCTTCTCAAAAACGTAGGTTTGCGACAATCCCGCTCAACCCTCTGGCGCGGTACAGCAAATCAATGCGTTGCGATTCTCGAAAACAGTTCTTGAAACTTTATTCTTGAATTCTTATCATATCAACGCGTTTCGAGAAATAGTGATGTAGCCAACCGCTGCCCCAAGTGGCTTTGACGTGTTTACGAAAGGAGAAAGACTCATGGGTATTTTTGACAGACTTTTCGGTGGCCACCACGGTGGCGGTTACAGCGGTGGTGGGCATCACGGTGGTGGGCATCACGGTGGTGGCGGTGGGTACGGAAGCGGCGGGCCGCCAGCGGGCGGGTGGGGTAATGGCGGCCTTGCTTGCCCCAACTGCAAGGCATCTAACGCGCCAGGCGCTCGCTTCTGCCAGCAGTGCGGGACTTCGTTGGTTCCTTCGGCTTGCGCGCAATGCGGAACCACACTGCAACCGGGTACGAAGTTTTGCGCTCAGTGCGGCAAGGCAGCGGTCTGACCGTGCCATGCTCGTCGGCTATGCGCGCGTCTCGACGCAGGATCAGAACCTGGAGCTACAGCGAGAGGCCTTGACCCAGGCCGGGTGCCAAAAGCTCTTTGAGGACAAATTAAGCGGCACGAGAGCCGAGCGCCCCGGCTTGGCCAAGGCGCTTGAAATGCTACGCAAGGGAGACACGCTGGTCGTCTGGAAGCTGGATCGCCTGGGCCGTAGCGTCAAGCAATTGGTCGATCTGGTCAGCGAGTTGCACAAGCAGAGCATCCAGTTCAAGAGTCTCACCGACGCCATCGACACCGGCACGCCGTCGGGACGGTTCTTCTTTCACGTCATGGCCAGCCTCGCCGAAATGGAGCGCGAGCTGACGGTGGAGCGGACCCGTGCAGGATTGGCGGTCGCCCGGCTGTCAGGCCGCAAGGGAGGACGCAAACCGAAGATGACCAAAAGCAAGATTGAATCGGCCAAGAAACTGCTCGCCAGCGGGATCGCTCCCAAGGACGTGGCCAAGAACCTCGGGGTCTCAATCCCGACGTTGTATCGCTGGGTGCCGGCTTCCGGTCACGCTGAACAAAAATGAACTCAGAAGAAGGACGAAGATGAGCACCAATCACTCCCATGCCCTACCCAGCGAGCGCAATGAAAAATCGCTCTGGATCGCCCTGGCGCTGACCGGAAGCTTCCTGCTGGCCGAAGTCGCCGCAGGCATTGTTTTCAACAGCCTGGCCCTGCTCTCAGATGCGGCGCACATGTTCACGGATGCAGCGGCGCTGGCCATCGCCTTGGCGGCTGTACGGGTGGCGAGACGGCCAGCCGATGCCAAGCGCACCTATGGCTACTACCGCTTCGAAATCCTTGCGGCCGCATTCAACGCCCTGTTGCTCTTCGGCGTCGCTGGCTACATCCTGTATGAGGGCTGGCAGCGTTTGCGCGAGCCAGCGCAGGTTCAGTCCAGCGGGATGCTGGTGGTAGCAGTGCTGGGTCTGATCGTCAACCTCATCAGCATGCGTATGCTTCAGGGCGGCAAGGACAAGAGCCTCAACGTCAAAGGCGCTTATCTGGAGGTCTGGAGCGACATGCTTGGCTCCATCGGCGTGATCGGAGCTGCGCTGGTCATCCGATTCACCGGCTGGGTGTGGGTAGATGCGGTCGTCGCCGTGGCAATTGGGCTTTGGGTGCTGCCACGAACTTGGCTGCTACTCAAGGAAAGCCTGAATGTCTTGCTGGAGGGAGTCCCAGACGGCATTGACATGGGAGCCTTGATGGCATCTGTTCAGGCCGTGCCAGGCGTGACAGGGCTGCATGACTTGCACGTATGGGCGCTCACGAGCGGCAAGGTCAGCATGACCGCTCATATCGTGTATGCGCCGGAAATAGGGCCCGACGAGTTGCTCAAAACCCTCAAGTTGTTGCTGGCTGACCGATTCAGCATCTTCCATACGACGCTGCAACTGGAGATTGTTGCCTGTGAGCACAGCGTCGATGGGTGCAACTTCGTGGATCATCGCCACAAAGAACCGAGTTCTCAACCAGACCAAGCCGCAGCCCGGCAGGCGTGACTAATGGGACTCCTACTACCCGGCTAGCCAAACCGGTCTTAGCGTACGATTTTTAATGAGATGGTCACTCCCTCCTTCCCAGTACTATGCTGAGGACAGGCTTTCATTCGGAGAACCATCATGGAAAACATTGCGCTTATTGGTATCGATCTGGGTAAGAACTCTTTCCATATTCATTGTCAGGATCATCGTGGGAAGGCCGTTTACCGTAAAAAATTCACCCGACCAAAGCTAATCGAATTTCTGGCGACATGCCCGGCAACAACCATCGCGATGGAAGCCTGTGGCGGTTCTCACTTTATGGCACGCAAGCTGGCAGAGTTAGGGCATTTTCCAAAGCTGATATCACCGCAATTTGTCCGCCCATTCGTTAAAAGCAACAAAAATGACTTCGTTGATGCTGAAGCTATCTGTGAAGCAGCATCACGTCCATCTATGCGTTTCGTGCAGCCCAGAACCGAATCTCAGCAGGCAATGCGAGCTCTGCATCGTGTCCGTGAATCCCTGGTTCAGGATAAGGTGAAAACAACTAATCAGATGCATGCTTTTCTGCTGGAATTTGGTATCAGCGTTCCGCGAGGTGCTGCCGTTATTAGTCGACTGAGTACCCTTCTTGAGGACAGTAGTTTGCCTCTTTATCTCAGCCAGTTACTGCTGAAATTACAACAGCATTATCACTATCTTGTTGAGCAGATTAAAGATCTGGAATCTCAGTTGAAACGAAAGTTGGACGAAGATGAGGTTGGACAGCGCTTGCTGAGTATTCCCTGCGTTGGAACGCTGACTGCCAGTACTATTTCAACTGAGATTGGCGACGGGAAGCAGTACGCCAGCAGCCGTGACTTTGCGGCGGCAACAGGGCTGGTACCCCGACAGTACAGCACGGGAGGTCGGACGACATTGTTAGGGATTAGCAAGCGGGGCAACAAAAAGATCCGAACTTTGTTGGTTCAGTGTGCCAGGGTATTCATACAAAAACTGGAACACCAGTCTGGCAAGTTGGCCGACTGGGTCAGGGAGTTGTTGTGTCGGAAAAGCAACTTTGTCGTCACCTGTGCTCTGGCAAACAAGCTGGCCAGAATAGCCTGGGCACTGACGGCGCGACAGCAAACTTACGAAGCATAAAGGCAGAAATACACCAGTTTAAACAATCATTCATCTGGTTTTGCGAATACTGATATTGATGATACTAACGGCCCACCGGCCTGTTGAGGAACCTGTAAAACGGAAAGGCTCATTGAAGCCGTATATTTTCTGGAGGTTCATCAGGCGCGGAACTCATCGAGGCGCGGGAATAAAATCCCATTCAGACGCCGGATAGATTCAAGCAAGCCAACTTGTCGTCAAAATCGGTGTTGCAAAAACGGGAGTGACCATAGATTCCGTTTTCTGAGACGACCCCACCAAGGGCAGCCATGGCATTGACCTCTTCAAGTCTGGACTGAAGCAGAGTCATACGGCTGGCAATGTACTCATGATAATCAGCAGATACGGGCAGTGGCAGCGCCGGTGTGAGTTTGTCAAAGTCCTTTTCGGGAATGAGGTAATCATCAAAATTTTTGTAGCGGCGTGAGCCTTTAACCCAGATGTCCCCGGAGCGCAACGCTCCCTTAAGCTCGCTGAGCGCACAAAATTCATAATACTGCCGGTCAATACCCGCAGGTGTAATCACCACCTTGCGCCAGCTTTCAGGGACAAACTCAAGCGGCGCAGTCGCCGGAACTTTACGTGACTGCTTCCGGTACATATCCTTGATCACAACCAGCGCATCAGCCAGAGGTTGTGCTGCCGGGGTTGCGACTAACTGTAAAGCGGACAACATGCGCGGGGCATATTTCCGTAATGTGCTGTATTTCTCAGTAATAATATGCAGCGGGTCAAAATTATTTTTTCTGGCGAGATGGCGTGTTTCCTCCAGACTGGCGACAAATTCAGGCCACGGGAGTATGTTTTCTATTGCGAGCCATGGATCGCCACCGGAGTCGCGGGCATCAGACAGCGCCTGACCAACATCGATGTACTGCCTCAGTTTGGACTGGATCAGCTTTCCGGTCTGCTGAAGGCGCTCAGCCTGTGTTCTTTTGGCTTTGTTGAAAAGGCTGTTCAGCATTCGTTCATGCAGCTCAATCACTTCGTCTGTCAGTGTGGCTCTGGCTTCTTCCAGCACGCAGACCAGGATCGCATGACGGCGGGCTGCTGAAAATCGGGTCAAATCCCGGCTACTCATCTTTCGGCCTTCCCGCGCCAGTTTCAGCAACCGGTTCTGGTGAATGGTACGATCTATACCTTCAGGTAATGCCAGCGATTCAATGCTGCTGAGCCGATCAAGATGTTGCAGTACGTTCTTACCATTGATTTTACCCGGCGGTTGCAGAAGCCATGTCAGCCTGGAAGGCTGATTATCTGATGACTCAAGTAAACGATCCAGGGCATCCCGGTGCGCCGGAGTTAACGGGGCATTCAGGGTCTGAAATACGATTTTATCTCCGCCAGCCATGGCCTCCGCACAGGTCCGCTCCACGACATCAATCGCGGGAATTATCACGTTGTTCTGCCGGAGCCAGACCAGTAACTCTTCGGCCAGGAGAATACCTTTATCGGTGCGCGTCGCCATCGACAACAGGTGCGTAATACCGTCCTGCTGTATTTTGCCGGTGAACGCCTTTACGCCAAGATAGCGGTACAGTTCGGTTAAATGCTCACGCCGGGTCGTATCCCTGCCGGAAAGGTAAGCAGGCCAGAGATCCCCGGTAAGCTTTAGCCTGCTGGCGATATGCTTCAGCAGCGCATCAGAGGGTGGGATTTTTTTATCCGGAGCAAAGCCGACATTTTTCAGGTAGCAAAGAAGGACGGCAAAACCAAAACGGCTGGCAGGTTTACGGTGAGCACTGATAAGTGCCAGATCATGCTCACTGAAATAGGCCATTCGGGTCAGCGTTAACTCATCATCTGGCAATGCCAGTAATGATTCTCTTTCCGACAGAGAAAGAATCTGCCTCCTTGCCATATAGTTTCCCTCATAAATTATTTGATGCGGAATTTTTAACAAAAATGGTATCGCATAAGGGTACACCCTATTGCTATAGGCAAGCCTGTTCAAAAAACAGGCTTGCCGTACAATAATTCTCTATATCCAAACTGACCCCTAAGAGACTGGCAAACCATACATAACCTTGAAACGTTGGCCGAACGCGCCGGGCTGGCGACGCGCAGTGATGCGGGTCACAAGTCGATTTCTCGTGCCAGCCGGGGATGTGATCGCCTCTCCTGGCTTAATGCCATCATCTCGGAAAAAGCCCCTTTCAACCCTTATGACGCCCGTTGCGCCTGCAAGCACATTGAGGTTACAGAGGATTTCTTCGCCATTCTCGGCATCCCGCTAAAACAGGTTTACCGGGAACGCGCCAGGCTGCTTAAGGCCAACCCGGAAGAAATCATATCCTCCGGGGATGTCCGGTTAATCGCTATCAAGGTTGAGAACTGGACGCGTAAGGCCGCTGCCGGGTTAGCCAGGATGAAAGCGAAGCGTGAAGTGGCTCGCCAGCGCAAACAGGAATACTACTCCCTAACCTTTGCCTGATCCCCGCCTACTACCGCCTTAGCTGGCGGGGATTCTGCACGTCTGCAATAAACCTCAGTACAAAAAACAGCCTTAACGTACAATAATTTTCGAAATCCAACCCATCCCGCCTACAGGAATGACGGATTTTTCGGCGGTTCCGGCGTAGACCCACCACAACTGCTGTATAGCTTGTGGGTAAGTGATAATGAAGTGCAAACGAGATGGCGCAAATACTCTTTTGGTTTATCTTTTAATTACTTACGTATTAAAAGATAAACCAAAAAATAAAAGACATTACTGTTATCCCCTTTAAAAAGTGGATAACCGAACAGCATCGGCGCGAGCGCCTCAAAAGTAGCTCCCCACGCTAAAGCGCGGGGCATTCAGAACGGAATCCCTCGATGGCTAACAGGCGAGCTGTTAGCCATCGAGGGATTGGACAAATCCGGCCACGCCGGATACGTCAGCAAATATCGCTGAAGAATTAGCTTACACGCTCGTAAGCGGCTCTTACGACCCGCTAACGCGGAGATACGCCCCAACTGCGGCTTCGCCTTGTTGTGACCACTCCGACCGCGCACAAAAGCCTCTGAGCCGCTTTTAGCGGAATATGGCTTTGCAGGGTGAAGGGATGGATAGGCGATCCCTTTCGATCCCTCACTGGTATCGGCGGCTAACCCTCGGTGCTACCTGTCATTTCATCCTGCCGCCTTACATGCGCTAACGCGCATAAATCCCCGTTCCTCAGTGGAACGAAAACTCACGCTAACAGGGTAGTGACCGGGTAGCCACGATAACTGCCAACAAAATTAGCTTATAGGTTAATTCTACCTTGTCTGAAATTAGCCTATAGGTTAATATTAATAGAAATGGGAGGTCACATGTTTAGCGTTGTTTATCACCCGGAAGCCAGGGAAGAAGCCACAGCATTACCCGTAAAAATCAGGGTGAAGTTTGACCGTCTCATCGGCAAACTGGAGTATGACGCCCGATTACTGCGGGAGCCGGACACGAAGCCCCTGGGCGATGGACTTTTTGAGATCCGCACGATGGGGACGGACATAGCCAGGGGAATCTGGGTATACCACAAAGGCAATACCATCATCATGCTCCGTGTTTTCATCAAGAAGTCACAGAAAACGCCAGCGAAAGAAATCGATCTCGCCAAAAAGCGGTTAGCGGAGGTACTTAATGAAACTGGTAAGCCATAAAGAACTGCATAACGAGTGGATGCAGGACGATGAATATCGCGCTGCATGGCAGGAAGAAGAACGTAAGGAAAAGCTCAGGGAGCTGCTTGCTGAATGGCGCAAGCATGACAACCTGACAAAAGCGCAGGTTGCTGAACGCATGGGGGTTACACCTCCGGTTATTTCTCGCCTGGAAAACAACATCACCAAAGCCAGCATCGACACACTGACCCGCTACGCTCACGCCTGCGGCATCAAGAAACCTGTCATTGCCCTGTACTGAATAGCCAGCCCTCCGGGGCTGGCCTTTTTGTTTCGGTCAGTCCCAAAATTTTGTTAAAGCAAGTTTAAAATGTCACCTGTTTCTCCAAAGTTGAAATGTCACTTCTAAGCCAATCTATTTATACATAATCTTTACATCTTTCCCCGGTGACAAAGTGCTAATTGGTCTGTAATGTTCAATGTGTGGCAGGCAAGCCGCCGGTGACTTAGGCATAAGTTGCTGATGGGTCGAAAAGAATCTCCGAGACTGCCTTGTGGGCAAACTTGTCATTGGCAGGGCCGATGGTGAGGGTTGAAGGTCGTTCTGGAAAGCTCGAAACGTGGGAACAATACCGGTTACGTAAACCACGAACTGTCCAAGGCTGCGGCAGTATAAATGGCACTGTTGCAAAGTTAGCGATGAGGCAGCCTTTTGTCTTATTCAAAGGCCTTACATTTCAAAAACTCTGCTTACCAGGCGCATTTCGCCCAGGGGATCACCATAATAAAATGCTGAGGCCTGGCCTTTGCGTAGTGCACGCATCACCTCAATACCTTTGATGGTGGCGTAAGCCGTCTTCATGGATTTAAATCCCAGCGTGGCGTTGATTATCCGTTTCAGTTTGCCATGATCGCATTCAATCACGTTGTTCCGGTACTTAATCTGTCGGTGTTCAACGTCAGACGGGCACCGGCCTTCGCGTTTGAGCAGAGCAAGCGCGCGACCATAGGCGGGCGCTTTATCCGTGTTGATGAATCGTGGGATCTGCCACTTCTTCACGTTGTTGAGGATTTTACCCAGAAACCGGTATGCAGCTTTGCTGTTACGACGGGAGGAGAGATAAAAATCGACAGTGCGGCCCCGGCTGTCGACGGCCCGGTACAGATACGCCCAGCGGCCATTGACCTTCACGTAGGTTTCATCCATGTGCCACGGGCAAAGATCGGAAGGGTTACGCCAGTACCAGCGCAGCCGTTTTTCCATTTCAGGCGCATAACGCTGAACCCAGCGGTAAATCGTGGAGTGATCGACATTCACTCCGCGTTCAGCCAGCATCTCCTGCAGCTCACGGTAACTGATGCCGTATTTGCAGTACCAGCGTACGGCCCACAGAATGATGTCACGCTGAAAATGCCGGCCTTTGAATGGGTTCATGTGCAGCTCCATCAGCAAAAGGGGATGATAAGTTTATCACCACCGACTATTTGCAACAGTGCCGATCTCCATGCCCTCCGTGGCCGTGGAAAAGATGCATTAGCGGGCAGACCAGCAATAACAGATATGGCCAGTAACCTGCCACATGTGACCAGTGTTCGCGCAGGAGGGCAAATGCCGCGATCGCGGCGACAGCAATAAGCGCATAGGTGGTACTTTTCATACCGGACTCCTTCTGTTCGTAACAGCCCCTTCACTCAGTGTTATTTCCCGAGCCTGACACTTTTCAGACGCAACGCATTCACAATGACGCTGACGGAGGAAAGAGCCATGGCCGCCGCCGCAATAACTGGCGACAGCAGTATTCCATACACAGGATAAAGCAGACCTGCAGCCACAGGCACGCCAAGTGCGTTGTAGATAAATGCAAAAAACAGATTCTGTCGGATATTTTTCATGGTGATTTCTGACAGATGACGGGCCCTGTTCAGTATCATCAGGTCGCCTTTGAGAAGGGTGACTCCGGCACTTTCAATTGCCACATCTGTACCCGTTCCCATGGCTATACCCACGTCAGCCGCTGCCAGCGCCGGGGCATCATTCACACCGTCTCCGGCCATCGCAACCACATGGCCAGACGCTTTCAGTCGGGTTATCACTGCTTTTTTGCCATCCGGCAGAATCCCGGCTTCAACCTCATCTATTCCCAGTTTCCGTGCGACTGCTTCAGCGGTAAGCTGGTTATCCCCGGTGAGCATAACGATGCGGATCCCCGCCTGACGCAAAGCTTTAAGCGCATCCGGCGTGGTTGCTTTCACGGGATCCGAGATAGCTATCAGGCCTGCAAGGTGCCCGTCTGTGGCCACATAGATAACGGTAGCGCCTTCCATCCGCAACGTATCCGCAACGGCCTTTTGATTATCAATAACGATACTGTTTTCCTGCATAGCCAGTTCATTACCAATAACAACCCGTTGACCTTCGACATCGCCTGAGACACCTTTACCCGACGGCGCATTGAAATGAGTGACTGCGGGTATTGCGATCCCCTTTTCCTGTGCTGCTTTAACTACTGCCATACCCAGCGGATGCTGCGAGCCTTTTTCCACTGCGGCCGTTACACGCAAAAGAGATGTTTCCCCACCCGGATTGAGACTGATAATCCCTGTCACCGTCGGCGAACCTTCCGTGAGCGTGCCTGTTTTGTCGACAACCAGCGTGTCCACTTTTTCAAGACGCTCAAGGGCTTCGGCATTCCTGATTAACACCCCGGCCTGGGCTCCTTTGCCCACCCCCACCATTATCGACATCGGCGTGGCCAGCCCCAGCGCGCAGGGACAGGCAATAATCAGGACCGACACAGCCGCAATGAGACCGTGCGCCATCCTGGGCTCGGGCCCCCAGACAGACCAGATCATGAAAGCAACAACCGCGATAAGTATCACCAGAGGAACAAACCAGCCTGAAACGCTGTCAGCCATTCTCTGGATGGGGGCCCGCGAACGCTGTGCATCAGCGACCATCTGAACAATTCGTGAGAGCATCGTTTCATCACCGACTTTCTCTGCACGGATGATAAGACTACCTGTCTGATTAATGGTCCCCCCGATGACAGGGTCACCCTCCGTTTTGGTAACAGGCATAGATTCCCCGGTCACCATCGATTCATCAACGGTTGTTTTGCCTTCGACCACGATACCGTCGACCGGAATACTCTCTCCAGGTCTGATGCGGAGCTTATCGCCAGGCAGGACATCTTCCGCATTAATATCCGTTTCATGACCGTCTTGATCCAGCCGCCTGGCGGTTTTGGGGGCAAGGTTAAGAAGCGCAGTAATGGCACCTGAGGTTTGTTCCCTTGCCCGCAATTCAAGGACCTGTCCCAGCAGAACAAGCACCGTAATAACTGCTGCGGCTTCAAAATAAACGGCCACCAGGCCATCCATGTTTCTGAACGATGCAGGAAACCAGGAGGGGAAGACGGTTGCAATGACGCTGTAAACCCAGGCTACGCCGGTCCCCATTGCAACAAGGGTAAACATATTCAGGGAGCGGTTACGTAACGACATTACGGCCCGGGCGAAGAATGGCCAGCCACACCACAACACGACAGGGGAGGCCAGAAGCAGCTGCAGCCATGTGTTGTACTGTGGCGGTACTGTATTCCTCAAGTCGGGAAACAGATGAGATCCCATTTCGAGTACCAGAACCGGAAACGCCAGCAACAACCCCAGCCAGAAGCGTCTTGTCATGTCGTGAAGTTCATCACTCGGCCCCGTGGATGCCGTAGCTACGAGCGGCTCCAGTGCCATTCCACAGACAGGACAGCTTCCGGGACCACTGCGGCGTATCTCCGGGTGCATCGGACATGTCCACACACCTTCAGAATTCTCTTTTTCCGCCTGGTGGTGAGGCTGTTTTATCTGATCAGGGCTGACTTCGTGATGATCGTGGTGATGGTGATGGGAATGTTCACTGGCATCTTCGGTAAGATAACGATCGGGATGGGCTTTAAATTTACTCTCACAGCTGGCGGAGCAGAAATAAAGTTGATGGTCCTGGTATCGAATGCTGCTGTGCGCCCTGTCGGGCAGGATGGCCATCCCGCACACGGGATCTCTCACCTTATGCAATACGTGGCCCTCGTCCGGGGATAATGTCTGCTCAGAAGCAGTCTGGTTGTTGTGTTGCACTGCATTGTCATTTTTCACAGTAACTCTCCTTATGCATACCGAAGCATCTTCTGTCTTCAGGGTATGTCATGGATGCGATTACCACGAATATCGCCGGCACAGGAGTGCCTGCTACCGGCGTCCCGTTATCAGCCGTTCCGCTGACTATTCGATTCGCTGGAAGACTTTTTTACTTCCATCCGGTGAGAATGCGATAACATCGTAAGCCTCTTTTCGGGCTCCCATCTCCATTCCAGGACTTCCTGCTGGCATACCGGGGGTGGCGAGACCGTATATACCCGAACCAGACTGCATTGCCTTATGTATCGTTGTCGCAGGCACATGGCCTTCAATGATCAAATTACCGGCAACCGCGGTATGACAACTTCGTAGTCCTGCAGGAATAGCATGCTTTTCTTTCAGGGCTGACAGCGCCTGATCATTCATGACGTGAGTTCGTACTTCAAACCCGTCTTTTTCCATCGCCTTGCCCCACAGGGAACAACAGCCACAGTTTTCAGATTTGTACATATCAATCACTTTTTCACTCGCCATTGCGGGCAGTGAAAGGCCGAGAGCCAGGGCCACCAGGACCACTTTTTTCATACTCACCTCTGTATATTATCGATATAACCCCTGACGTCAGGATGAATCAGTACAGAAGGGCACCCACAGAGGATGCCCTTACAGGGTTATGACACGCTTTTTTTATGTCTGCGCAGCCAGATTAATTTGTAGGCGGCAGGAATTATGAACAGGGACAGCAGCGGAGCCGTGATCATCCCACCAATCATGGGTGCCGCGATACGGCTCATGACTTCTGAACCTGCACCGGTTCCCCAGAGTATTGGCAGCAGACCCGCAATGATCACCGCCACGGTCATGGCTTTCGGCCGGACACGCAGCACGGCACCATGATAGAGGGCTTCATCAAGACCTTCCGGTGTGAACGTCTCTTTACGGGACAATTCCGGGTGCACTTCAATGGCATGACGCAGATACATCAGCATGACCACGCCAAACTCTGCTGCCACCCCGGCCAGAGCGATAAACCCCGTTCCGGTTGCGACAGACATATGGAAGCCCTGCCAGTACAGGAACCATATCCCGCCAACCAGGGCGAACGGCAGGCTCATCAGGATCAGCAGGGCTTCATCAACCCGGCGGAATGCCAGATACAACAGGATGAAGATGATCATCACCGTCATCGGCACCATCAGCTTCAGTTTCTTGTTGGCATGCTCAAGCAGTTCAAACTGTCCGGAGAATGACACGCTGGTACCCGGTCTCAGTTTCACTTTCTGACTGATCGCCGTTTTAATGTCATTAACCACCGACACCATATCCCTGCCGCGCGCGTCAATGTAAATCCAGCTGGCTGGACGGGCATTTTCCGTTTTCAGCATAGTCGGCCCGGAAACGACCTTAATATCCGCAACATCGCCCAGCGTGATCTGCTGCTTCATCGGGGTCAGGATCGGCATCTGTTTCAGGGCCTGCGGGCTGTTCCGGTAATCCTGCGGATAGCGGATATTAATCGGGTACCGGGCCACGCCTTCAACCGTTTCCCCTACCGTCGCGCCGCCGATGGCTGATGAGATGAACAGCTGCACATCGCCCACCGTCATTCCGTAGCGGGAGGCTTTTTCCCGGTTGATATCCACATCAATGTAGCGCCCGCCTTCCAGTCGCTCTGCGAGAGCAGACACTACGCCGGGTACGGTTTTGGCGACCGCTTCGATACTCTGCGCCGTTGCATCGATATCGGACAGAACCGTTCCGGACACCTTGATACCTATCGGGCTTTTGATCCCGGTTGAGAGCATATCAATACGGTTACGGATTGGCGGCACCCAGAGGTTTGCCAGCCCCGGTAAACGGACGGTCCTGTCGAGTTCTTCAATAATCTTGTCAATCGTCATGCCTGGACGCCACTGATCCTCAGGTTTGAGCTGGATCGTGGTTTCAACCATTTCGAGCGGTGCGGAATCCGTGGCGGTCTCTGCTTTACCGGTCTTGCCAAATACAGAGGCCACTTCAGGAACGCTTTTGATTAACTTGTCCGTCGTCTGCAGGAGCGCTGCAGCTTCAGCCGGAGAGACACCCGGCAGGGTCGACGGCATATACAACAGGTCGCCCTCGTTAATCTTCGGCAGAAACTCACCGCCCACCTGGCTCAGTGGCCAGATAACGGTGAAAATGGACAAGGCCGCAACCAGCAGGGTTGTTTTTGGCCAGTGGAGAACCCGCAACAGCAATGGATGATACGCTTTGATCAGTACCCGGTTCAGGGGGTTACTGGTCTCTGCAGGAATTTTCCCCCGGATCCAGAATCCCATCAGAATCGGAATGACGATGATGGCCAGCGCGGCCGCGCCCGCCATGGAGTACGTTTTCGTGAATGCCAGCGGGCCAAACAGACGTCCTTCCTGACCTTCCAGGGTAAAGATAGGAATAAAGGACAGGGTGATGATCAGCAGGCTGATAAACAGTGCGGGTCCCACTTCAACGGAGGCATCGGTAATCACCTTCCAGCGGGTGGCGTTGTCAATCTGCTCACCCGGATGCTGATGATCCCACTCCTCAAGCCGCTTATGCGCATTCTCAATCATCACAATGGCGGCATCCACCATCGCACCGACGGCAATCGCTATCCCTCCCAGCGACATGATATTGGCGTTCAGTCCCTGGAAGTGCATGACGATAAAGGCGATACACAGACCAAGCGGCAGAGAGATAATCGCCACCAGGGCAGAACGTACGTGCCACAGGAACAGGGCACAGACGATGGCCACCACGATAAACTCTTCCAGAAGTTTGGAACTGAGGTTATCAATCGCCCGGTCGATTAACTGGCTGCGATCGTAGGTGGTCACGATTTCAACGCCTTCAGGCAGGCTGGCCTTCAGCGTCTCAAGTTTATCCCTCACTGCCGTGATAACGTCGCGCGCATTTTTACCCGATCGCAGGATCACCACGCCGCCTGCAACTTCTCCCTGGCCGTTCAGCTCGGCAATACCACGCCGCATTTCGGGCCCGGTCTGCACGCGGGCAACATCCCGCAGATAAACCGGCACGCCGTTCTCGCCTGTTTTCAGGACGATGTTATTAAAATCGTCGATGCTCTGAAGATAACCGCTGGCACGGACCATATACTCCGCTTCGGCCATTTCAACGGATGAGCCACCGGCCTCCTGGTTAGACGATTCAAGGGCCTGTTTTACTTCGGGCAGGCTGATACCGTACTGGGACAGTTTTACCGGATTGACCTGAATCTGGTACTGTTTCACCACGCCGCCAACCGAAGCGACCTCAGCCACGTTCGGGATGGTTTTCAGCTCAAATTTCAGGAACCAGTCCTGCAGAGAACGCAGTTCTGAAAGGTCGTGTTTTCCGCTGCGATCGACAAGGGCATATTCAAAAATCCAGCCCACACCCGTGGCATCCGGACCGATTTCAGAACTCACCCCGGCGGGCAGTTTTCCCTGAACCTGATTCAGATATTCCAGCACGCGGGAACGGGCCCAGTACAGATCGGTGCCGTCTTCAAAAATGACATATACATACGAATCACCGAACTGTGAAAAACCACGCACAGTTTTTGCGCCAGGTACGGAGAGCATGGTGGTGGTAAGTGGATAGGTGACCTGGTTTTCTACAATCTGCGGGGCCTGGCCGGGATAGCTGGTTTTAATAATGACCTGCACATCTGACAGGTCAGGCAAGGCATCGACCGGCGTGTTAATAATCGTCCATGTACCCCAGATGCTGAGAAACAGGGCCCCCATCATGACCAGGAAACGGTTGGCGACAGAGCGCCGGATAATCCATTCAATCATCGTCGTCTCCTCAGTGCCCTGAATGCATATTTACAGGCTGGTCAGACATTGCTGGCATACTGCTTTCTGTTTTTTCAGGATGGCGCATACGTTCCAGCGCGCCCGTAATATTGGCTTCGGAGTCAATGAGGAACAGACCACTGACCACCACGGTATCGCCTTCATTCAGGCCGGAGCCGATGCCGGACTGTTGTTGTGATTCATGCAGAACGTGGATCTGTTTCGGCACAAACTTGCCTTCATCATCAACAGTAATCACGCGCTGTTCTTTGCCGGTATCGATAACGGCCTGGCTTGGTATCAGCAGCATCTCCTGGCTCTTGGTATTGAGTTTCAGATAGGCATTCATGCCCGGCTTGAGAAACTCATCCTTATTAGAAACCTGGAGACGGACCTGAAGCGTACGGGTTGTCTGATCCACGCTGGGAAGAATGTTCCATTTTTCGACATGGAATGTTTTATCCGGATAAGCCGGTACCGAAATTTCAAACTGCGACGTATCTTTCAGCAGATAGGCGATAGATTCCGGCACTGCAGCGCTGATCCAGACCGGGTCCATCCCCTGAATCTGAGCCACCACCTTATCTTTCGAAATATTCATGCCGGTGCGCAGGTCAAATGCAGTAATGACACCATCAATAGGTGCTTTAATGGTAAAACGGGTCTGGATTGTGCGGGTTGAACGCAGTCTTTGAATATCCTCTTCCGGCATACCAGCCAGACGAAGTCGCTCCAGAACCCCTTTTATCTGGGTTGGCGTACCGCCTGTACCGGATAGCAGCAGGAACTCACTTTGTGCCTCAACCCATTCAGGAATGGTGATATCGATAAGCGGAGTGCCTTTCTTCACATGATCGCCAATCGTCAGGGGATACACTTTTTCGACGAAACCGTCAGAGCGCGCCTGCACAATGACAAACTGATACTCGTTGTAACTGACATTAGCCGGGATTGTCTGAGGGAAGGTGCGAACAAGTTCCTGATATGAGATCATCATATTCATCCGGAGCGCATCCCAGAGGGACATCATGAGCCATCAACTCACCTTCGCCGATAGTGAATTCAGCACTAAGCGCCGTCAGACCCGAAAAGAGATTTTCCTCTCCCGCATGGAGCAGATTCTGCCATGGCAGAATATGACCGCTGTCATCGAGCCGTTTTATCCCAAGGCGGGCAATGGCCGACGGCCCTATCCGCTGGAGACCATGCTGCGTATTCACTGCATGCAGCATTGGTACAACCTGAGCGACGGTGCCATGGAAGATGCCCTGTACGAAATCGCCTCCATGCGCCTGTTTGCCCGATTATCCCTGGATAGCGCCCTGCCGGATCGCACCACCATCATGAATTTCCGCCACCTGCTCGAGCAGCATCAACTGGCCCGTCAATTGTTCAAGACCATCAATCGCTGGCTGGCCGAAGCAGGCGTCATGATGACCCAAGGCACTTTGGTGGATGCCACCATCATTGAGGCACCCAGCTCTACCAAGAACAAAGAGCAGCAACGCGATCCGGAGATGCATCAGACCAAGAAAGGCAATCAGTGGCACTTTGGCATGAAGGCCCACATTGGTGTCGATGCCAAGAGTGGCCTGACCCACAGCCTAGTCACCACCGCGGCCAACGAGCATGACCTCAATCAGCTGGGTAATCTGCTTCATGGAGAGGAGCAATTTGTCTCAGCCGATGCCGGCTACCAAGGAGCGCCACAGCGCGAGGAGCTGGCCGAGGTGGATGTGGACTGGCTGATCGCCGAGCGTCCCGGCAAGGTAAAAACCTTGAAGCAGCATCCGCGCAAGAACAAAACGGCCATCAACATCGAATACATGAAAGCCAGCATCCGTGCCAAGGTGGAGCACCCGTTTCGCATCATCAAGCGGCAGTTCGGCTTCGTGAAAGCCAGATACAAGGGGCTGCTGAAAAACGATAACCAACTGGCGATGTTATTCACCCTGGCCAACCTGTTTCGGGTGGACCAAATGATACGTCAGTGGGAGAGATCTCAGTAAAAACCGGAAATAACGCCAGAAATGGTGGAAAAAATAGCCTAAATAGGCTGATTCGATGTGTTTGCGGGAAAAAAATCGGCCCAGATCCGCGAAATTTTAATCAGCGAGTCAGCTTGGGAAGAAATGACCTGCTTATTCGCACCTTCCTTAGCACAAAATGCTGCTGTCGAAGCTCTGGAACACTGGTGCGCGCATTAACCAGGCGCTGAGCGATAGGCCAAGAGTGCCAATTTTGCCCGTCAGTTTTCCCGTAACTATGCTCTTTCTAACGTAACTCTTTACACCATTTGTAAGAAGTTCAATGAAGTCGCTAAAGAAAAATGGTTTGAGCCGCTTGAAGAAGAGACGCACGTTTCTGAATACGAATAGCAGAAGCCATACTGAAGCATGAACGTTCGAGATGATATTGAGCTGAAAATATTGACGACAAAGAACAAGCGAGAAGCAGTTATCCTAATAGTTGCAACTATTAATAAAAATTGAAACACTCAATACTTTTATTCTATGATCTCCATCGCAATTTCTATCAATTTAAATACAATTATCAAAAATCAATTATAATGTAATAATAAAACCAATTAATAGCGTTGAGGAAATTATGAGCATAAACCCTATAATAATAAGGCAAAATTTTAAAATCGGCGAATTGGACGCTGAATCAGACACACTTCTCTTGGAAAACTGTTTTATTGATAGTGGTTATCTTTCTAAACTATTAAACCCATCTGATACATCATCTATAGTTATAGGAAGAACAGGCGCAGGAAAAAGTGCTTTGTTGCACATGGTGGCAAACAAAGCACATAAATATAAAAAACTTGACCCTAATGATATTTCAATAGGTTTTCTAGAGCATTCAGATATAATTTCATTTTTTGAAGAGTTAAATGTTAATCTTGATATGTTTTATAAAGTATTATGGCGACATATTTTAATTATGGAATTATTAAAAATACGCCATGACATTAAGAGTGAATCTGATACGAATAGCTTTTTCTCAAACTTGCTTAGCAGGCTAAAAAAGATGAGATAAAACGAAAAGCCCTTGAGTATTTTAGGGAGTGGGGAGATAAATTTTGGATAGATACTGACACCCATCTTAGGGAAATAACATACAAACTGGAACGTGATACTAAGGCTTCGATTGGCACAGAATACAGTGCTGTAAATCTTAGTGCTGAATATGCAAAAAAACTAACCGAAGAACAAATACATGATGTTAAGAAACGAGCAAATGAGGTTGTCAGTAGGTTACAGATTCAAAAACTTAATGAAATACTTTCATTGCTTGCTGAATATTCTTTTGATGACCCACAAAAAAACTATTACATCATTATTGATCAACTGGATGATAACTGGGCGGAAAATGATACAAGATATAAATTTATAAGAGCGCTAATTGAAGAGATTAAGGTGTTTCGTAAAATTAAAAATATCAAAATAATAGCTGCTTTACGCCTGGACCTTTTACGATCAGTATTTAATATTACAAGAGGCTCTGGTTTTCAGGAGGAAAAATATGAGTCATATATACTTGATATAAAATGGACCTCTCAACAACTAACCGAATTAGTCCAAAAACGAGTGCGAGAGGTATACAAAAGACAATATACTCGAGAAGATGTTACTATTAAAGATATATTTCCAAAAGCAAAGGGGGGGCATTTAGGCATCACCCCTATTGAATATATAATTGAAAGAACATTATTTCGACCAAGAGACGTTTTACAATACGTGAATGAGTGTTTTAATGTGGCACTTAACAGAGAAAGAATATCATGGGATTCAATTCATAAAGCGGAGGCAGTCTATTCCTTAAAGCGCCTGAGATCTCTAAAAGAAGAATGGGGGGATATATACCCTTCCTTTGAGGAAACAATTGAAATACTGAGAAATCTTCCTGATAAATTTAGTAGAACATCTATGTCAAAAAACACTATAGACGCGGTATTAAGTGAATTATCCATTCAAAATACTACTGATCCATGTGCTATTACAGCAAACAAATTTTTAGAAGGAGAATCAAGAGAACAGGATGTCATTAATGAAATAATGCTTTGTCTTTATACAGTTGGAATTGTAGGTTTCAAGATTAGTAGCCTGACACCTTACAAATGGGCATTCAGAGACAGTACACCAACAACAAAAAATGAAATCAAACGTGCCAGTCTGATGAAAATTCATAAGATGCTCCATTCAGCTCTAGATATAAGAATAATTACTGGAAATCGCTATGAACGCGATGATGAGGAAGATATTGAGTGTTCTTAATTATATTATCTTTTGGTTTATAACATTTTTTGCCAGAAACAAGGATTATTCCCACACACACTAAGAAACTTTACTTTGAAGATGGACGGATGACAGCAGGAGCCGTCCTCTTTTCTGTTACTTACATCCTGACATTCCTCCATTTATCCCAAATATTCAGTACTGGACGCACCTTTGAGTATCATTCAAACTGATTGTAAGATTTAAACTTACAATCGTGAGGCTTGTATATCGCCAGAACAATAACAGTGGATCTCGGACACGAACTCCGTGACTTCATAGAATATCTCATTGAATCAGGTGATTATCGTACGCAGAGTGAGGTGATCCGCGAGTCACTTCGTCTCCTTCGCGAGAAACAGGCAGAATCACGTCTCCAGACCCTGCGGAATTTACTGGCAGAAGGCCTGAGCAGCGGCGAGCCTGTGGTGTGGGAAAAGGACACGTTCCTGAAAAAAGTTAAAGCAGGCACAAAGCCTGCCGGTGAAAAACGTTAAACTCACACCTAAAGCCAGTCAGGATCTTGAGGATATCTGGTATTACGGCTACCACCATTTTCGGTGAGGAGAGGGCCGACAGATATATTAATCAGCTCTCCGCTTTTTTTTTGTTTTGGAGTGCTCATAATATCGGTACTCCCCGTCCTGAACTGGGGGAATACATATTGGCACTACCCGTTGAATGACATATGCTTTATTTTCTGCAGACTGATACTGAAATTATTATTATCCGTATATTAAGTCAGCATCAGGATGCCGGCCGTCATCTCAACTGGGCAGTAGTCGGCAACCACATTGCGCTGCGTGAAAACTGACAGGGTTACAGGGGTGTACCAGGTCAGAATTCACGTAGCGCATCCTCCCCTTCCCTGCTCCCTTCCTTTTTTTGTTCGATCCTGTTTGTCCTGGCATTACCCCAATTCTCCCAAAAACCGTAAAACAGCCATCAACCCGCGTCATTACTGGCTTCATGGAGGATCTGAGCAGAAAAAGGATCCTTTACGTATTTGGTTTTACCCGCAATAATGCGGGATAAGACAACAAAAGGATCCGCGCGCTGCGATTTATTGTCATGGCAGGATCGGCCCGTCAGGTGCAAAATACCTGTATCCATAAACAGTGCGTGCGCTACGTGAAAAATAACTCATGAACAGCATCATTCCCTTGCAGAATTCACCAGAACGCGTCTCCCTGCTGCCGATCGCCCCGGGCGTTGATTTTGCGACCGCGGTGGCACTCCGGCGGATGGCCACCTCAACAGGTGCCACGCCGGCTTACCTCCTGGCGCCGGAAGTGAGCGCCCTCCTCTGGTATATGCCTGACCAGCGTCACCACATGTTGTTCGCCACCATGTGGAATACCGGGATCCGTATCGGTGAAGCCCGGACGCTCACCCCGGAATCGTTCGACCTGGATGGTCTGCGCCCTTTTGTTCGGGTGCTGTCGGAAAAAGTGCGGGCACGTCGTGGCCGGCCGCCAAAAGATGAAGTGCGTCTGGTACCGCTGACGGATGCCAGTTTTGTGCGTCAGATGGAAAGCTGGATGGTCACCACCCGCCCCCGCCGGCGTGAGCCGTTATGGCCGGTCACGGATGAGACAATGCGCAACTGGCTGAAACAGGCGGTGAAGCGGGCTGAAGCTGACGGCGTGCATTTTTCGATCCCCGTGACGCCGCATACTTTCCGTCACAGCTATATTATGCACATGCTTTATCACCGGCAGCCCAGGAAGGTCATCCAGGCACTGGCCGGGCATAAGGATCCGCGCTCGATGGAAGTCTATACCCGGGTATTTGCGCTGGACATGGCTGCCACCCTGGCCGTTCCCTTTACCGGTGATGGGCGAGATGCCGCGGAGATCCTTCGCTCCCTGCCCCCGGCCGGCTGAGATTGACGGCCCTGGCATGACGTCCTGTATTCCGCTAATACGAAATACAGGAGCAGAGCGCATTCAGTGCCCCTCCCTGCTCCAGCACACCAGGACATCATTCGGATGACTGAACAGCCGTGGTCTTGCACGGTGACCTGCAAGCCTGCAGGCATCGACATACCGCAGACAAGACAGGACACAGGCCGTACATCCCACAGTGTATTGTTTCCTGAAAGCTCAGTGAATCATCCCGTTAATTGCGAAAGTCATTCACCCCTGTGGCTCACTCCCTTCTGCCATCGGTCTCCTGTTCGCATTTAGCAGTGTGAAGCTGGCGCCGGGTTATACAGACAGCTGCAGTCTCATCCTGCCGGGCTAAACCTGCAATACACAGGGGAACGGATACCGTCAGGTAACATGACCGTCTCAGCATCCGATTGAGATTTTCGTAAGGGGTATAGAGCTTTACTGAAAAATTGACTGTGGCATGTTAACACGTGTGGAGCAGTGCACAGACCTGGGAATATCGCCGTTAAACCCGCATACCGTAGTCAATATCTGCGTATCACGGCCTGAAATCACATATGACAGTCAATATTGTTCGATCATGGCAGACATGATGGAGAACACATATTGACTGCGGTATGCGTGATGCATATCACAGTCAATGGAATGTCCTTAGCGGCATCCGGCAGTCATGTTATGCATATCGCAGTCAATTTTCTGGCTTCATCGCTGAGAGAGCTTCGGCCAGTTTAAGGGGATCGATGCCAGCAGCCTTCAGCGCCTTAATGACTTCGTCATAATTTTGCTCTGGCGCCTTCTCTTCTTCCTCTTTGCGCGGAACCTTCACAGGACCACTGATGAGTTTGGGGTTGCGATAATGCACGCTGAAATAGGTGGCTCGGCCACGTTTAAACTCAGTGTAATCCAGATAACCAATATCCCGCAGCTGCTCCATCGCCTTACGCACCGTGTGGTTCTGCGTATAGACATTTGAGGTGAGATTCAGCCGGTCACGCATCCGTTTCATGGAAATAGGTGCAGGATTCTGGGGAAGACTTTCGATGTAGGTATAAAGCGCCTGGGCTGATTCCTTGCGCTGCAGGGCGTCAATGGCTTTCAGCCGCAGCAGTACCCTTCTGTCCATGTGGTAAAGCTCAAACAGCTTAGGTTCAGCCTTGATATCAACGATATCCTCGTTGATATCATAATAGGCTGACTGCACCAGATGGGTGGTCCATCCTTTGGTCTCGCTCTGGAACTTCAGCGTAACCGAGGCGAGTTTAAACAGGGAATTACTGATGCGATCGCGCATTTTTTTGTTTGAACGACGGGAGTCAAATCCGCACATCTTAACGAATTCGACGAACGACAGTTCCAGGGTGTCACTTTTTACCCCATACTCCGACATGGAGCGAATTATCCCCAGCCAGACTTTAAAATCCGTGTCCATATCAAGACGCGAACCGGTGATCTTAACGTCAGTGTATCCTTCGCTTTTGGCAATGGACAGCTGTACAAGCTCCTCAGTCGCGTCTGTAACGTTTTTCCGGTTCGCCTTGCTCTTCCCTGTTGATTTCAGAGTTGGGACGAAGAGACCGAGTCTCATGAGCGCTACTGGCTGCACGGTACTGGTGCTGTTGACATCCAGCTTAACAACTTCACCGGTTGTCTTATCAACCTCCTGAAGGTTCAGAAGTAAGCTGTTATTTTCGCTCGTCATCTTGATCCTCAACGGTTATCCACAAAAGGATGTAGTAATACGTATCGCAGTCAACGGATATACATACCTCAGTAAATACCGTTGCATATCACAGTATTAGATTATGCATATAACAGTCAACATTTTACATTCCACAGTCGATCCAGACAGACGTTAAAGCCAGTTACAGCGCATGCTGGAGCGATCCGGGGATCTCTTTTGGATCTCATTATGATCTCCTTGGGATCAATTATTGGATCGAGACCATGAATAACCCAGATACAAGCCCGGAAGCGCCACACCAGATATCCAGAACCCTGGCCTTATTTTCCTGAATACGCTCTGGAAGATTGAGATCTACAGGTACAACAATGAAACATTGACTGCGGTATGCTGAGTCGTCTTTCCTCTTCCTCGACACAGATGCGGTAAGCATCATACCATAGTCAATATATTACATACCGCAGTCAATTTCATTATTACTGGCTGATCCCGAGCCATCTTTAGCAACCCGACGTACGTGCAATCTGTGAATTCTGTGATTTTCCGCTTCCTCGCCGCTTTCTCACTGTGTGAGATCGCTTACTGCGGCGAGCGGCAGTGATTAATATTGCCTGCGGTATGTACTCTTTTGTAATCCCCTGCGTTCTTTCATTACCCAATGTGGTTCACTTTGCACTTTTTCGTGTACTTTGCGATTTTATTGTTGCTTTGCAATGAATTCCAAGATTTAATAAAATAATGCAAAGTGATGATTAAAGGATGTTCAGTATGGGACTCATGGATACACTCAACCAGTGCATAAGTGCTGGTCATGAAATGACGAAAGCAATCGCCATTGCACAGTTTAATGATGACAGTCCGGAAGCCCGGAAAATAACCCGGCGCTGGAGGATTGGTGAAGCGGCAGATTTAGTTGGCGTGTCATCTCAGGCTATCAGGGATGCCGAGAAAGCTGGCCGGCTGCCGCACCCTGATATGGAAACCCGTGGGAGAGTTGAGCAACGCGTTGGTTATACCATCGAACAAATCAATCACATGCGGGATGTATTTGGTACACGACTGCGCCGTGCTGAAGATGCGTTTCCGCCGGTGATTGGCGTTGCAGCTCACAAAGGTGGTGTTTACAAAACCTCAGTATCCGTTCACCTGGCTCAGGATCTTGCTCTGAAAGGACTCCGTGTTCTGCTTGTTGAAGGCAATGACCCACAGGGAACTGCTTCTATGTATCACGGATGGGTGCCCGATCTTCATATTCATGCTGAGGACACTCTCCTGCCCTTTTATCTTGGGGAAAAGGATGACGCCAGCTACGCTATAAAGCCCACCTGCTGGCCTGGCCTTGATATCATCCCGTCCTGTCTGGCACTGCACCGCATTGAAACCGAGCTGATGGGGAAATTTGACGAAGGCAAATTACCTGCTGACCCGCACCTGATGCTCCGTCTGGCCATTGAAACTGTCGCTCATGATTATGACGTGATAGTTATCGACAGCGCACCCAACCTTGGTATCGGTACGATAAATGTTGTATGCGCTGCTGATGTTCTGATTGTCCCTACTCCGGCAGAGCTGTTCGACTACACCTCCGCACTGCAGTTTTTCGATATGCTTCGTGACCTGCTTAAGAACGTGGATCTTAAAGGCTTCGAGCCAGATGTCCGTATTCTGCTTACCAAATACAGTAATAATAATGGCTCGCAGTCCCCGTGGATGGAAGAACAAATTCGGGATGCCTGGGGAAGCATGGTCCTTAAAAATGTTGTGCGCGAAACGGATGAAGTCGGCAAAGGTCAGATCCGTATGAGAACCGTTTTTGAACAGGCTATTGATCAACGTTCTTCAACCGGTGCCTGGCGTAATGCCCTCTCTATCTGGGAGCCTGTTTGCAATGAGATTTTTGATCGTCTGATTAAACCACGCTGGGAGATTAGATAATGAAGCGTGCTCCTGTCATTCCAAGACATACCACACATACTCAATCGACTGAAGATACTTCATCACCGGCGCCGGCCGCGCCGATGGTGGATTCATTAATTGCGCGCGTGGGTGCTATGGCCCGCGGTAATGCAATCTCTCTTCCGGTAAGTGGACGGGAAGTAAAATTTACCCTTGAGGTGCTCCGGGGAGACTCTGTTGAGAGCGCTTCACGCGTATGGTCAGGCAATGAGCGCGATCAGGAACTACTTACCGAAGATGCTCTGGATGATCTCATTCCTTCATTTTTACTGACCGGTCAGCAGACTCCAGCTTTCGGCCGCCGGGTTTCTGATGTCATAGAAATTGCAGACGGCAGCCGTCGCCGTAAAGCCGCAATCCTGACGGAAAGTGATTATCGCGTTCTGGTTGGTGAACTGGACGATGAGCAGATGGCTGCATTGTCCCGACTGGGTAACGATTATCGGCCGACGAGTGCTTATGAACGTGGCCTGCGTTATACAAGCCGGCTGCAGAATGAGTTTGCAGGAAATATTTCTGCGCTTGCCGATGCGGAAAACATTTCACGTAAGATCATTACCCGCTGTATTAATACGGCCAAACTGCCTAAATCCGTTGTTGCCCTGTTTGCACATCCTGGAGAACTGTCTGCCCGGTCAGGTGAAGCCCTTCAGAAGGCTTTTGCAGATAAAGAAGAATTACTGAAGCAGCAGGCTGAGACTCTCCACGATCAGAAGAAAGCGGGACTAATCTTTGAAGCTGAAGAGGTCATTAGTCTTTTAACATCCGTACTGAAACAATCTCCCGCATCAAGAGTTAATCTGAGCTCACGTCATCAGTTTGCTCCAGGGGCAACAGCATTGTATAAGGGCGATAAAATGGTGCTTAACCTGGATAAGTCCCGCATTCCTGCGGAGTGTATAGAGAAAATAGAAGCCATTCTTAAGGAGCTTGAGAAACCAGGAGTCTGATGCGGACACGCATTAGTCTACGGTGATCTCCCTTTACTTCATTTCCTTTCTCACAGGCCAGAAAACATAACTGGCCTGAATATTCTCTCTGGGACCACGGTCCCACCTGCGTCATCTGTCAGCTTATCTGCCTTGGACCACGGTCCCACCTGCATCGCCGGTCAGGTTATCTCCCTGGGACCACGGTCCCACCTGCATCGTCGGTCAGCTTATCTGCCTGGGACCACGGTCCCACCTGCATCGCCGGTCAGGTAATCTGTCTGGGACCACGGTCCCACCTGCGTCATCGGTCAGGTTATCTGACTGGGACCACGGTCCCACCTGCGTCGTCGGTCAGGTTATCTGCCTGGGACCACGGTCCCACCTGCGTCATCGGTCAGCTTATCTGTCTGGGACCACGGTCCCACCTGCGTCATCGGTCAGCTTATCTGTCTGGGACCACGGTCCCACCTGCATCGTCTGTCAGGTTATCTGCCTGGGACCACGGTCTCACCTGCGTCATCGGTCAGGTTATCTGTCTGGGACCACGGTCCCACCTGCGTCGTCGGTCAGGTTATCTGACTGGGACCACGGTCCCACCTGCGTCATCGGTCAGGTTATCTGTCTGGGACCACGGTCCCACCTGCGTCATCGGTCAGGTAATCTGCCTGGGACCACGGTCCCACCTGCGTCATCGGTCAGCTTATCTGCCTGGGACCACGGTCCCACCTGCATCGTCTGTCAGCTTATCTGCCTGGGACCACGGTCCCACCTGCGTCGTCGGTCAGGTAATCTGCCTGGGACCACGGTCCCACCTGCATCGTCGGTCAGGTAATCTGCCTGGGAGCACGGTCCCACCTGCATCGTCGGCACATTATTAGTTTGGGACAACGGTTAAGCAATGCCTGTCACGAACAGGTATTGGCTTGTCGCCAGCAACCTGTTGAGCGGAGTAATCACGCAGCAGGGCGGCTATTACAGGTGATGGTGAAAGCTCTGTTGGGATCTGAACGAAGCATGTTGAGTGAAATTTGCAAAATTTCGCGGGGTGTGCGGCTTAATTTTAAATTTCCGCCAGCATTTTTAAAACCAGCTGCCGCCGCTGCGCGTTGGCCGGTCCTTCGTCCGGCCGGTAACCAGTCCCGGCCGTTCTTACGACCCTGGATGAACATGGTCCCGTCATCAGCGTCTCCAGTGTGATGTCGTTTGTCACGCCGTCCGAGGGGATATCAGGGACACAACATATGGTAGAAAAAGCAGCTGTCTGAGACACAATATATTGATTATCCACAGTAACGGGGGATAACCGTGTGGGTAACATATTGAAAGTCCAACACGTTATCTGATTAACTGACTTTGTAAACGCCGCTGAACCATGAAAAAAATCCGGGGGAATCATCACAGCGCATAAACATACCGTTATGTTTTTGGGTGACGGCAAGGAGGCCCCTGTTATCACCACATACCTTGTCAAAGGTTTCCATTCCTATCCTTATCAGGCTCTTTTCGTTATTTTCGGGAGAGATCCGGAGATGTTTTGTCAGCCAGACAGGATAGGTATCAGCGTTACGCCAGTACTGCAATTCAATCACTGAAGCCATTCCCCAGACAGTGAAGAATAAGAAAACCACACCTGCGATTTTGCTACCCATATTGTTCCTTAACATTGATTTAATACATTCCTTGCTCCTCGCACCGGAGCACATCACAGATACTGATTGAGATCCACTCCACGCAGCGGCTGGTTTTGACGTTCTGTGATCAATTGCACCAGGTCTTTTTCGTCCAGCGCATCGAGCATTTGTTCATACAGAGCCGCGGGCACACAATAAAAAACAGGGCGGTTGCGGTCAATAATCGCGACCGGGTAGCCGCCGCCGGCACTGGCGGTGGCCACCGGATCGTTTTTAAGTTCGCTGACGCTGGCAGTCACATCACACAGAATGATGTTTGTCATGGTTCCCCCCTGAGACAAGTCATCTGTATGATCGGTAAAGTAAGCTCTGGCGGCAAGTCCCTTCTGTCATTTCAACGGTCAGAAACGGGCAACCGGCAGCTCCTTCCAGCGGGTGGTATATGCCGGTGACAGCATCTCCCGTTTCATCTGCCAGTCCGGCGCAATACCCCGTCCGGCAAACCAGACTTTCCCGAGTCCGGAATGATTAATACCGTCGAGCACCTTCATCAGCGCATCGCTGTGCGGCCGTGGCTGCACGTCATCGAACAGATTCAGCTGTGCAACGCCGTTCGGGCTGAAATCATTGAGCATTATCCCCGCTTTTGCGTAGCGGTGGCCATCGAGCCAGATCCTGTCCAGAGACCTGACCGCTGCCGCTATAATGTCCCGGGTGTCACGGGTAGGGGTGTTCAGTTTCTCAGTGGCCACGTTACCGTAGTACGGTTCATTAACCGCAAAAGGGGAGGTTTTGATGAAGATGCTGATATGCCGGCAGTACTGCCGCTCACCTCGCAACTTTTCTGCTGCGCGCTCGGCGTACTGGCAGACGGCCTGGCGCATTTCTTCATAGGTGGTGATCCGCTGCCCGAAGCTGCGACTGCAGACAATCTGCTGTTTCGGCGGCGGCGCTTCCTCCAGTGAAATGCAACTCTCGCCGTTCAGCTCACGTACCGTGCGCTCCAGCACTACGTTGAAGTTTTTGCGGATAAACGCGGGGTTCGTCAGCGACAGCTGCAGGGCGGTGGTGATCCCCATAACGTGCAGCTTTTTCGCTATCCGGTTCCCCACGCCCCATATTTCTTCCACCGGCTGCAGGCTGAGTAATTTTGCCGTCCTGCGTGGATTATCGGGCGACAGCGCCAGCACCCCCCTGAATTGTGGCCATTCCTTTGACGCCCACTGCGCCGATTTGGCCAGTGTTTTTGTGGCGCCGCAGCCGACACCGATCGTCAGTCCGGTTCCACTGAGAACGTGCCCACGCAACTGCCTGCCAAAATCCTCCAGATCCATACATTGGCCAATTCCCCGGGCATCCAGGAAACATTCGTCTATCGAGTATTGTTCGACGCGGGGAGACAGCTCCTCCAGCAGGGCGACCACGCGGTTACTCAGGCTAGCGTAGAGCTCGTAATTGCTGGAAAAAACGTACAGTTTTTCAGGAAACTGCGCCTCTTTGAGCTGGAACCAGGGGGTTCCCATCTTTATACCCAGCCGTTTGGCTTCAGCACTCCGGGCAATAACGCAGCCATCGTTGTTACTGAGAACGACGACCGGTTTTCCGCGCAAATCCGGCCTGAAAACCCTCTCGCAACTGGCGTAGAAGGAGTTGACGTCGGCCAGGGCGAACATCAGTCTGTCCCCCGGGTTTTATGAATGAAGGCCGTCACCACACCGAAAATTTGCAGCGTTTCCGGATCCGGGTACAGGGAAGGGAAGTCCGGGTTCATCGCCTGCAAGGCCGGCCGTGGCGTCAGAAGCAGGCGTTTTACCGTAAATTCACCCTCAATTTCCGCGATAACAATATCCCCGTGCCGCGGCTGTTCTGCTTTATCCACGACCATCAGATCGCCGGAATAGAGGCCAATATCAGTCATTGAGTTGCCAATCGCCCTGACAAAATAGGTGGAGTGGCGCCGGTGAATGCAGTACTCATTCAGATCCAGTTCAGACTCAGTGTAGTCCGCAGCCGGTGACGGAAAACCCGCAGGGCATCGCTCTGTGAACAAAGGAATTTTTACTATGCTGGCTTCTGATACTGCAGGAATGAACTTCATCGTATTTTCCCCTCGCTTGAAACTGTATATATATACAGTGTGCGCCGGGAGACCGGTAAAGATCAAGGGGTGAAAGTCCCCGACCATTGAAGGACCAGCAATCCACAGGGTCCCTGAGTCATGCGTTGTATACCGTGAGGTATGGGGCGAAGCGTTGACAGGGGTGTTGACAGGCCAGCCATTGAGCCACGAAATGTATATTAAATTCCCGGGTGCCGACGTTGTACTGTTTACGGAAGGCAACATCATAGGGTGCGTTACTGCGAGTGCCATATGGACCCGGCGGGGTCTGAGACCCTGGCATGTCAATACGATCTTTACGCGGGAACCGGGAGATCTCCCCTCTGACCATCTGCCAGTGCCGGAGATGGCCCGCACCGGGAAGGCGAGGAGCCGAAGCCGGTGATGTACGGAGAGGAGAAGTCGGACTTGCTCATAGTAGCTGCGAAGCTGGCGAACAATCCGCAAGGAGCGGAGTCAGTGGAGCGAAGGAGCGGGGCCAAGGGAAACGCGGAACAGCCACACATGCGCCGGACGCAGAGCCGGGAAAGTATGTCACAGAGGCTGTCACGCGTGCGGGAAGCTGCGAAGCAGCGGAAGAAAGAACGGTTTACCGCATTGTTCCACCTCCTGACAGCAGAGGCACTGGAGAACGCATTCCTCTCCCTGAGCAGGAAAGCGGCTGCCGGAGTTGATGGTGTCAGGTGGAAGGACTACGCCGAAAACCTGAAGGTCAACATAGCAGATCTGCACCGGAGGCTTCATCAGGGCAGTTACAGGGCTCAGCCCGGCAGGCGGCACTACATCCCGAAAGCGGATGGAAAACAGCGCCCGCTCGGCATCGCCTCACTGGAGGACAAAATCGTCCAGTATGCGCTGGTTAAGATCCTGAATGCAGTCTACGAAAATGACTTTATGGGGTTTTCATACGGGTTCAGACCCGGGCGAAGCCAGCACAATGCGCTGGACGCACTGGCCACAGGGCTGGTTCGGACCAATGTAAACTGGGTACTGGATGCCGATATCAGTCAGTTCTTCGACAAGGTAAGCCATGAATGGCTAATCAGGTTCATAGAACACAGAATCGGCGACCAGAGGGTAATCAGGCTCATACGAAAGTGGCTCACAGCCGGGACCTCAGAGGAAGGAGAATGGCGGGCATCGGAGGAAGGCACCCCACAGGGTGCGGTTATCTCGCCGCTGCTGGCAAACATCTACCTCCACTATGTCTTCGATCTGTGGGCGCATCAGTGGCGACGCCGCCATGCCACAGGCAATGTGGTCATGGTCAGATACGCAGATGACATAGTCATCGGGTTCGACAAGCGAATCGACGCTCAATGCTTTCGTAGGCACTGTTGCAAATAGTCGGTGGTGATAAACTTATCATCCCCTTTTGCTGATGGAGCTGCACATGAACCCATTCAAAGGCCGGCATTTTCAGCGTGACATCATTCTGTGGGCCGTACGCTGGTACTGCAAATACGGCATCAGTTACCGTGAGCTGCAGGAGATGCTGGCTGAACGCGGAGTGAATGTCGATCACTCCACGATTTACCGCTGGGTTCAGCGTTATGCGCCTGAAATGGAAAAACGGCTGCGCTGGTACTGGCGTAACCCTTCCGATCTTTGCCCGTGGCACATGGATGAAACCTACGTGAAGGTCAATGGCCGCTGGGCGTATCTGTACCGGGCCGTCGACAGCCGGGGCCGCACTGTCGATTTTTATCTCTCCTCCCGTCGTAACAGCAAAGCTGCATACCGGTTTCTGGGTAAAATCCTCAACAACGTGAAGAAGTGGCAGATCCCACGATTCATCAACACGGATAAAGCGCCCGCCTATGGTCGCGCGCTTGCTCTGCTCAAACGCGAAGGCCGGTGCCCGTCTGACGTTGAACACCGACAGATTAAGTACCGGAACAACGTGATTGAATGCGATCATGGCAAACTGAAACGGATAATCAACGCCACGCTGGGATTTAAATCCATGAAGACGGCTTACGCCACCATCAAAGGTATTGAGGTGATGCGTGCACTACGCAAAGGCCAGGCCTCAGCATTTTATTATGGTGATCCCCTGGGCGAAATGCGCCTGGTAAGCAGAGTTTTTGAAATGTAAGGCCTTTGAATAAGACAAAAGGCTGCCTCATCGCTAACTTTGCAACAGTGCCTTCTGACGCCGGACATCGGCGGTACGGCAAAAACCGCGGATGTGACCAACGCCGTGGTTGAATTTATCACCTCGAAGGCAACCGTAGCTGAGACGGCATAACGATGAGAAATGAACAGGCCGCAGAGATTCTGCAAAATATCTTTCAGCGTGCTGTTGACAGTGCCCGTCCCGGGCCTGTCATACCCCCGGCACTACCTGAAAAACCGAAAGGTCGTTGTGTAGTGATTGGCGCGGGTAAAGCCTCTGCCGCGATGGCCGCAGCGGTAGACGCGGCCTGGCCGGATGTGGATGTCAGCGGTGTCGTGGTAACTCGCTATGGTCACGCCGTCCCTGCCGGTCGTATTCGTATTCTGGAAGCGGCTCATCCGGTGTCCGATGCCATGAGCGAAATCGCCGCGATGTTGATCGTGGAGTCGTTGCGTGGACTGACCCCGGATGATCTGGTGCTGGCGTTGATTTCCGGTGGTGGTTCGGCGCTGATGGCACTTCCTGCACCGGGGCTGACCCTGGCCGATAAGCAGGCGATTACCCGCGCGTTGTTGCACAGCGGGGCCAATATCAGGGAGATGAATCTGGTGCGCCGCCATCTGTCAGCGGTTAAAGGGGGCAAACTGGCGCTGCTGGCACAACCGGCACGGCTGGTTTCTCTGATTATCAGCGATGTTCCGGGCGACAACCCAACCGACGTGGCGTCAGGTCCAACGGTTGCCGATAACAGTACTCCGGGGGATGCGCTGAAAGTGCTGGAACGCTATGGCATTCCCGTCGCAGAGCCGGTGCGTTATGTGCTGACTCATCCTCAGCAAGGACAACCGCAGCCTGGAGATGCTGAAACTAAACTGATTGCTACCCCGGCATTAGCCCTTGCCGCCGCAGCAGCAGCCGTGCGGCAACATGGCTTAACGCCGTTGATCCTCGGTGATGCTATCGAAGGTGAGAGCCGCCAGGTTGCTGTCGTGATGGCGGGGATTGCCCGATCGGTGAAACAGTATGGTCATCCCGTTAAAGGGCCAGCGGTGTTGCTGTCAGGAGGGGAAACCACCGTCACGGTGACCAATGGCCGCGCAGGTAAAGGCGGGCGTAATACTGAATTTCTGCTCAGTCTGGCCTGTGCCTTACAGGGAGAAGCCGGTATCTGGGCGATTGCCGGAGACACTGACGGTATCGATGGTACGGAAGATGCAGCCGGTGCCATGATCTCACCGGACACACTGACACTCGGGAAACTGAATGGTCTGAATGCCGCCATGTATTTGGATGAACATGACAGCTACAGTTATTTCCACTCCATTGGCGACCTGGTGATAACCGGTCCCACCCTCACCAACGTGAATGATATTCGCGCCATATTAATTGCCTGATTGCCTGACTCTACCCCACAGTTTTCCCGGACATCCGGGAAAACTGTTATTTCTGTAATCACCTTCGTGATTTATTAAATATTTTGAGATCAAAAAAGGCTTTGGTGAATAAATCGAACTTTTTTTGAGTTGAAGGAGCAGAGCACGCATCTGATCCACCGAAACACCATTTTTCAGTAGGTTTCGATTAGTCACTTAAACCTGCCGTCAGAAGAGTCAACTTTAAAGTCCTAAGGAAATAAGCTCCTTGAATTAGGAGGATGTCTAACAGAGGACACTCCCCCTGAAGGTCACCAGGGGGCCAGGCCGTGATGTAAAAACCATTACTAATTGTCCTTTCCTGAAACCCCCTGTCGGACCATCAGTGTAGGGGGCCGCTTGGAAAACGGAATCTATGGTCACTCCCGTTTTTGCAACACCGATTTTGACGACAAGTTGGCTTGCTTGAATCTATCCGGCGTCTGAATGGGATTTTATTCCCGCGCCTCGATGAGTTCCGCGCCTGATGAACCTCCAGAAAATATACGGCTTCAATGAGCCTTTCCGTTTTACAGGTTCCTCAACAGGCCGGTGGGCCGTTAGTATCATCAATATCAGTATTCGCAAAACCAGATGAATGATTGTTTAAACTGGTGTATTTCTGCCTTTATGCTTCGTAAGTTTGCTGTCGCGCCGTCAGTGCCCAGGCTATTCTGGCCAGCTTGTTTGCCAGAGCACAGGTGACGACAAAGTTGCTTTTCCGACACAACAACTCCCTGACCCAGTCGGCCAACTTGCCAGACTGGTGTTCCAGTTTTTGTATGAATACCCTGGCACACTGAACCAACAAAGTTCGGATCTTTTTGTTGCCCCGCTTGCTAATCCCTAACAATGTCGTCCGACCTCCCGTGCTGTACTGTCGGGGTACCAGCCCTGTTGCCGCCGCAAAGTCACGGCTGCTGGCGTACTGCTTCCCGTCGCCAATCTCAGTTGAAATAGTACTGGCAGTCAGCGTTCCAACGCAGGGAATACTCAGCAAGCGCTGTCCAACCTCATCTTCGTCCAACTTTCGTTTCAACTGAGATTCCAGATCTTTAATCTGCTCAACAAGATAGTGATAATGCTGTTGTAATTTCAGCAGTAACTGGCTGAGATAAAGAGGCAAACTACTGTCCTCAAGAAGGGTACTCAGTCGACTAATAACGGCAGCACCTCGCGGAACGCTGATACCAAATTCCAGCAGAAAAGCATGCATCTGATTAGTTGTTTTCACCTTATCCTGAACCAGGGATTCACGGACACGATGCAGAGCTCGCATTGCCTGCTGAGATTCGGTTCTGGGCTGCACGAAACGCATAGATGGACGTGATGCTGCTTCACAGATAGCTTCAGCATCAACGAAGTCATTTTTGTTGCTTTTAACGAATGGGCGGACAAATTGCGGTGATATCAGCTTTGGAAAATGCCCTAACTCTGCCAGCTTGCGTGCCATAAAGTGAGAACCGCCACAGGCTTCCATCGCGATGGTTGTTGCCGGGCATGTCGCCAGAAATTCGATTAGCTTTGGTCGGGTGAATTTTTTACGGTAAACGGCCTTCCCACGATGATCCTGACAATGAATATGGAAAGAGTTCTTACCCAGATCGATACCAATAAGCGCAATGTTTTCCATGATGGTTCTCCGAATGAAAGCCTGTCCTCAGCATAGTACTGGGAAGGAGGGAGTGACCATCTCATTAAATATCCTACGTTAAGCCTGTTTTTTGAGCTGGCATGACGGGCAGCTATGAGCGAAGTATAGTCATTCGCCCTATCTCTTTTGTCGCACTTTCAACAAGGGGGTCGCTTGGAAAGCGGAACGAGGTCAGTCTCCGCCCGGACTGCTCAGCTCTTTAAACAGCAAAAGAGAGGCATCTTATGAGAAGGGATTGTTCAGTATGTCAGGGCAGACTGCTTTTTCATCCGCAGGTACTGAGGGTAAATGCTCAATTCCGGTACGATTCTTACTCTATAGCCAGACAGAATTCAGCATTGTGCTGAACCCGAATCTTTTTTTACTCTGACAGGCCTGTTCATCAGAACCCTGAAAAAACAATTTTCCCGTTCACATTTTTATTTTCCATGTCCTCATGAGCCCGGCGAAGTGCTTTAGCATTCAGCCTGCCATACTCTGCCAGCAACGGAGGTTTGAGCTTACCGGAATCCAGCATGCATGAGAGTTTGTTAAGAATATCATGCTGTTTAGACATGTCCGCAGTAGCATGCATGGGGCGGGTAAACATTGCCTCCCAGTGAACAGAAACGCTCTTAAATTTGATCAAACGCAGATCCAGTGGTTCAGGGTCGTCGATGAGTCCGATACGGCCTTGTGGGGCAATAATTTCGGCCATATTTTCCCAGGCAGATGGCGTGGTGTACGTTGAGAAAATCCGGGTAACGGGAGGAAGCCCAGCAATACTGGCAACCTGTGGCGCAAGCGCACATGAATGATCCAGGACATAATGCGCACCAAACCCGCGAACCGCTCTGACACTCTCCTGCCGGGAGGCAGTCCCGATGATGTTCACCCGACTCAGAGTGCGGGCAAGCTGTATAGCCATACAAGGGACTCCGCCCGCACCGCCAAGCATCAACAGGGTCTGATCAGCATCTCCGTTCACTGACAACTGCAGACGATCAAATAACATTTCCCAGGCTGTCAGACCGGTCAGAGGAACCGACGCTGCAGCTTCAAAACTTAGTGCTGCCGGCTTTATCCCCGTAATGCGTTCGTCAACCAGCTGAAACTCTGCGTTGGCTCCCTGGCGATCGAGCACACCGGCATAGAAAACGTGGTCACCTGGCCTGAACAGCGTCACATCTGGTCCGGTTGCTTCAACAACACCGGAAGCGTCGTATCCCATAACTACCGGATTGCCTGCAGAGGGACTGATGTTTCGCCGGCTTTTCAGGTCCCGTGGGTTAACCGCGACCGCCCTGACTCTGATCAAAAGATCACGCCCCTTGGGCATGGATGGGTGGGGAAGCGACAAATCTTCAATAACGGATGTACTTTCCCCGGGTTGCCAGAAACCAACGGCTTTCATTCTGTCTCCTTAAAAAGGTCAGTCACCAGATAAATAAATGTAAAAGTGTGCGGAACGCGATACCCGCCAGTGCCCCCGGCAGTGCAAATCGAAAAATACGCGGAAAGCGGGCGCTGATGCCCATGAATATACCAATGCCCGGCAAATCAAAACTGTTGATGAGAAATCCGGCTGACCGGTTAATTTCGTTAACGGTCAGGTTACCGCTATGGATAAGGTCAGTCGGTAATGCTGTCAACCTGTTGATGACTATTTTAATCTGTAGTCATTCAATCCTTGTAACATCAGGATGATCCTGGTGTCAGTGAAAATACGAAATCAACACGTTGGTATCATTACCCACCAGTGAACTGACGTCGGCATTTTGAATCTCACTTCGGCGTGCCCCCTCCGAATGGCGCAAAACATTTCGTGGTATGGCATGATAGCACCCGAAGAGAGTCAATTCAGGGTGGTAAATGTGAAACCAGTAACGCTATACGATGTCGCAGAGTATGCCGGTGTCTCTTATCAGACCGTTTCCCGCGTGGTGAACCAGGCCAGCCACGTCTCTGCGAAAACGCGGGAAAAGGTGGAAGCGGCGATGGCGCAGCTGAACTACATTCCCAACCGCGTGGCACAACAACTGGCGGGCAAACAGTCGTTGCTGATTGGCGTTGCTACCTCCAGTCTGGCCCTGCACGCGCCGTCGCAAATTGTCGCGGCGATTAAATCTCGCGCCGATCAACTGGGTGCCAGCGTGGTGGTGTCGATGGTAGAACGAAGCAGCGTCGAAGCCTGTAAAGCGGCGGTACATAACCTTCTCGCGCAACGCGTCAGTGGTCTGATCATTAACTATCCGCTGGATGACGAGGATGCCATTGCTATGGAAGCTGCCTGCGCTAATGTTCCGGCCCTATTTCTTGATGTCTCTGACCAGACTCCCATCAACAGTATTATTTTTTCCCATGAAGACGGTACGCGACTGGGCGTGGAGCATCTGATCGCATTGGGTCACCAGCAAATCGCGTTGTTAGCCGGTCCATTAAGTTCTGTCTCGGCGCGTCTGCGTCTGGCGGACTGGCATAAATATCTCACACGCAATCAAATTCATCCGATAGCGGAACGGGAAGGCGACTGGAGTGCCATGTCCGGTTTTCAACAAACTATGCAAATGCTGAATGAGGGCATCGTTCCCACTGCGATGCTGGTTGCCAACGATCAGATGGCGCTGGGCGCAATGCGCGCTATTACCGAGTCCGGGCTGCGCGTTGGTGCGGATATCTCGGTAGTGGGATACGACGATACCGAAGACAGCTCGTGTTATATCCCGCCGTTAACCACCATCAAACAGGATTTTCGCCTGCTGGGGAAAACTAGCGTGGACCGCTTGCTGAAACTCTCTCAGGGCCAGGCGGTGAAGAGCAATCAGCTGTTGCCCGTCTCACTGGTGAAAAGAAAAACCACCCTACCGCCCAATACGCAAACCACCTCTCCCCGCACGTTGGCAGATTCCTTAATGCAGCTGGCACGACAAGTTTCCCGACTTGAAAGCGGGCAGTGAGCGCAACGCAATTAATGTGAGTCAGCTCACTCATTAGGCACCCCAGGCTTTACACTCTATGTGTCCGGCTCGTATGTTATGCGAAAATGTGAGCGGATAACAATTCACGCAGGATACAACTATGACAATGATTACGGATTCACTGGCCGTCGTATTACAACGTCGTGACTGGGAAAACCCTGGCGTTACCCAACTTAATCGCCTTGCGGCACATCCCCCTTTCGCCAGCTGGCGTAATAGCGAAGAGGCTCGCACCGATCGCCCTTCCCAAGAGTCGCGCAGCCTGAATGGTGAATGGCGCTTTGCCTGGTTTCCGGCACCAGAAGCGGTACCAGAAAGCTGGCTGGAGCGCGATCTTCCTGACGCCGATACTGTCATCGTCCCCTCAAACTGGCAGATGCACGGTTACGATGCGCCTATCTACACCAACGTGACCTATCCCATTGCGGTCAATCCGCCGTATGTTCCCACGGAGAATCCGACGGGTTGTTACTCGCTCACATTTAATATTGATGAAAGCTGGCTACAGGAAGGCCAGACGCGAATTATTTTTGATGGTGTTAACTCGGCGTTTCATTTGTGGTGCAACGGGCGCTGGGTCGGTTACGGACAGGACAGTCGTTTGCCGTCTGAATTTGACCTGAGCGCATTTTTACACGCCGGAGAAAACCGCCTCGCGGTGATGGTGCTGCGCTGGAGTAACGGCAATTATCTGGAAGATCAGGATATGTGGCGGATGAGCGGCATTTTCCGTGACGTCTCGTTGCTGCACAAACCGACCACACAAATCAGCGATTTCCATGTTGTTACTCACTTTAATGATGATTTCAGCCGCGCTGTACTGGAGGCAAAAGTTCAGATGTACGGCGTGCTGCGCGATGAGCTGAGGGTGACGGTTTCTTTGTGGCAGGGTGAAACACAGGTCGCCAGCGGCACCGCGCCTTTCGGCGGTGAAATTATCGATGAGCGTGGCGGTTATGCCAATCGCGTCACGCTACGTCTGAACGTCGAAAACCCGGCGCTGTGGAGCGCCGAAATCCCGAATCTCTACCGTGCGGTGATTGAACTGCACACCGCCGACGGCATGCTGATTGAAGCAGAAGCCTGCGATGTCGGTTTCCGCGAGGTGCGGATTGAAAATGGCCTGCTGCTGCTGAACGGCAAGCCGTTGTTGATTCGCGGTGTTAACCGTCACGAGCATCATCCTCTGCATGGTCAGGTCATGGATGAGCAGACGATGGTGCAGGATATCCTGCTGATGAAGCAGAACAACTTTAACGCCGTGCGCTGTTCGCATTATCCGAATCATCCGCTGTGGTACACGTTGTGCGACCGCTACGGCCTGTACGTGGTGGATGAAGCCAATATTGAAACCCACGGCATGGTGCCAATGAATCGTCTGACCGATGATCCGCTCTGGCTACCCGCGATGAGCGAACGCGTAACGCGAATGGTGCAGCGCGATCGTAATCACCCGAGTGTGATCATCTGGTCGCTGGGGAATGAATCAGGCCACGGTGCTAATCACGATGCGCTCTATCGCTGGATTAAATCTGTCGATCCTTCCCGCCCGGTACAGTATGAAGGCGGCGGAGCCGACACCTCCGCAACCGATATTATTTGCCCGATGTACGCGCGTGTGGATGAAGACCAGCCCTTCCCGGCTGTGCCGAAATGGTCCATCAAAAAATGGCTTTCGCTGCCTGGAGAACTGCGTCCGCTGATCCTTTGCGAATATGCCCACGCAATGGGTAACAGTCTTGGTGGCTTCGCTAAATACTGGCAGGCGTTTCGTCAATACCCCCGTTTACAGGGCGGCTTCGTCTGGGACTGGGTCGATCAATCGCTGATTAAATATGATGAAAACGGCAACCCGTGGTCGGCTTACGGCGGTGATTTTGGCGATACGCCGAACGATCGCCAGTTCTGCATGAACGGTCTGGTCTTTGCAGACCGCACGCCGCATCCAGCGCTGACAGAAGCAAAACACCAGCAGCAGTTTTTCCAGTTCCGTTTATCCGGGCAAACCATCGAAGTGACCAGCGAATACCTGTTCCGTCATAGCGATAACGAGCTCCTGCGCTGGATGGTGGCGCTGGATGGCAAGCTGCTGACAAGCGGTGAAGTGCCTCTGGATGTCGCTCCACAAGGAAAACAGTTGATTGAACTGCCTGAACTACCGCAGCCGGAGAGCACCGGGCAACTCTGGCTAACGGTTCACGTAGTGCAACCGAACGCGACCACATGGTCAGCAGCCGGGCACATCAGCGCCTGGCAGCAATGGCGTCTGGCGGAAAACCTCAGCGTGACACAACCCTCCGCGCCCCACGCCATCCCGCAACTGACCACCAGCGAAACGGATTTTTGCATCGAACTTGGTAATAAGCGTTGGCAATTTAACCGGTTGTCAGGTCTTCTTTCACAAATGTGGATCGGCGATGAAAAACAACTGCTGACGCCGCTGCGCGATCAATTCACCCGTGCACCGCTGGATAATGACATTGGCGTAAGTGAAACGACCCGCATTGACCCTAACGCCTGGGTCGAACGCTGGAAGGCGGCGGGCCATTACCAGGCCGAAGCAGCGTTGTTGCAGTGCACGGCAGATACACTTGCCGACGCGGTGCTGATTACCACGGTCCACGCGTGGCAGCATCAGGGGAAAACCTTATTTATCAGCCGGAAAACCTACCGGATTGATGGAAGTGGTCAAATGGCGATTACCGTTGATGTTGAAGTGGCGAGCAATACGCCACATCCGGCGCGGATTGGCCTGACCTGCCAGCTGGCGCAGGTAGCAGAGCGGGTAAACTGGCTCGGATTAGGGCCGCAAGAAAACTATCCCGACCGCCTTACTGCGGCCTGTTTTGACCGCTGGGATCTGCCATTGTCAGACATGTATACCCCGTACGTCTTCCCGAGCGAAAACGGTCTGCGCTGCGGGACGCGCGAATTGAATTATGGCCCACACCAGTGGCGCGGCGACTTCCAGTTCAACATCAGCCGCTACAGTCAACAGCAACTGATGGAAACCAGCCATCGCCATCTGCTGCACGCGGAAGAAGGCACATGGCTGAATATCGACGGTTTCCATATGGGGATTGGTGGCGACGACTCCTGGAGCCCGTCAGTGTCGGCGGAATTCCAGCTTAGCGCCGGTAGCTACCATTACCAGTTGCTCTGGTGTCAAAAATAATAATAACCGGGCAGGCCATGTCTGCCCGTATTTCGCGTAAGGAAATCCATTATGTACTATTTAAAAAACACAAACTTTTGGATGTTCGGTTTATTCTTTTTCTTTTACTTTTTTATCATGGGAGCCTACTTCCCGTTTTTCCCGATTTGGCTACATGACATCAACCATATCAGCAAAAGTGATACGGGTATTATTTTTGCCGTTATTTCTCTGTTCTCGCTATTATTCCAACCGCTGTTTGGTCTGCTTTCTGACAAACTCGGGCTGCGCAAATACCTGCTGTGGATTATTACCGGCATGTTAGTGATGTTTGCGCCGTTCTTTATTTTTATCTTCGGGCCACTGTTACAATACAACATTTTAGTAGGATCGATTGTTGGTGGTATTTATCTAGGCTTTTGTTTTAACGCCGGTGCGCCAGCAGTAGAGGCATTTATCGAGAAAGTCAGCCGTCGCAGTAATTTCGAATTTGGTCGCGCGCGGATGTTTGGCTGTGTTGGCTGGGCGCTGTGTGCCTCGATTGTCGGCATCATGTTCACCATCAATAATCAGTTTGTTTTCTGGCTGGGTTCTGGCTGTGCATTCATCCTCGCCGTTTTACTCTTTTTCGCCAAAACGGATGCGCCCTCTTCTGCCACGGTTGCCAATGCGGTAGGTGCCAACCATTCGGCATTTAGCCTTAAGCTGGCGCTGGAACTGTTCAGACAGCCAAAACTGTGGTTTTTGTCACTGTATGTTATTGGCGTTTCCTGCACCTACGATGTTTTTGACCAACAGTTTGCTAATTTCTTTACTTCGTTCTTTGCTACCGGTGAACAGGGTACGCGGGTATTTGGCTACGTAACGACAATGGGCGAATTACTTAACGCCTCGATTATGTTTTTTGCGCCACTGATCATTAATCGCATCGGTGGGAAAAACGCCCTGCTGCTGGCTGGCACTATTATGTCAGTACGTATTATTGGCTCATCGTTCGCTACCTCAGCACTGGAAGTGGTTATTCTGAAAACGCTGCATATGTTTGAAGTACCGTTCCTGCTGGTGGGCTGCTTTAAATATATTACCAGCCAGTTTGAAGTGCGTTTTTCAGCGACGATTTATCTGGTCTGTTTCTGCTTCTTTAAGCAACTGGCGATGATTTTTATGTCTATTCTGGCGGGCAATATGTATGAAAGCATCGGTTTCCAGGGCGCTTACCTGGTGCTGGGTCTGGTGGCGCTGGGCTTCACCTTAATTTCCGTGTTCACGCTTAGCGGCCCCGGCCCACTTTCCCTGCTGCGTCGCAAGGTGAATGAAGTCGCTTAAGAAATTAATGTCGGATATGGCGCGAACGCCTTATCCGACCAACTTATCAGGACGGAATGTTAAAAATGAACATGTCGATGACAGAAAAAATAAAAGCAGGCAAGCTATTTACCGATATGTGCGAAGGCTTACCTGAAAAAAGACTTCGTGGGAAAACATTAATGTATGAGTTCAATCACTCGCATCCATCAGAAGTTGAAAAAAGGGTAATGACTCCAACTTATTGATAGTGTTTTATGTTCAGATAATGCCCGATGACTTTGTCATGCAGCTCCACCGATTTTGAGAGCGACAGCGACTTCCGTCCCAGCCGTGCCAGATGCTGCCTCAGATTCAGGTTATGCCGCTCAATTCGCTGCGTATATCGCTTGCTGATTACGTGCAGCTTTCCCTTCAGGCGGGATTCATACAGCGGCCAGCCATCCGTCATCCATATCACCACGTCAAAGGGTGACAGCAGGCTCATAAGACGCCCCAGCGTCGCCATAGTGCGTTCACCGAATACGTGCGCAAACCGTCTTCCGGAGCCTGTCATACGCGTAAAACAGCCAGCGCTGGCGCGATTTAGCCCCGACATAGCCCCACTGTTCGTCCATTTCCGCGCAGACGATGACGTCACTGCCCGGCTGTATGCGCGAGGTTACCGACTGCGGCCTGAGTTTTTAAGTGACGTAAAATCGTGTTGAGGCCAACGCCCATAATGCGGGCGGTTGCCCGGCATCCAACACCATTCATGGCCATATCAATGATTTTCTGGTGCGTACCGGGTTGAGAAGCGGTGTAAGTGAACTGCAGTTGCCATGTTTTACGGCAGTGAGAGCAGAGATAGCGCTGATGTCCGGCAGTGCTTTTGCCGTTACGCACCACCCCGTCAGTAGCTGAACAGGAGGGACAGCTGATAGAAACAGAAGCCACTGGAGCACCTCAAAAACACCATCATACACTAAATCAGTAAACCACTTCACATTAATGGCAGCAAACACCCGAACCGGCAGATGAGCTCCGTGTTGTTCTACGGCGCAAATAGGTAGTACGGCGACGATATTCGCCATATCCAGTTTACTGAATTCCCGCGTGGTGAGATCACACCACTAGGGAGAAGACGGTTTAAGCATGTTTACCTCCGGTTTTGTCTAACAATAAAAGATACGGTACGTTGCATTTAGGGCATTTTAGACCGGCTCTATGTCCTGCTATGTGCTAACTTTTCCAGTTTAATGGCCTCTCGTCGAGTTGTGTGGCAACAGTGTTGCCACCGGCGGAAATCCGCCGGTTTGAATGCTTTTTTGTTCAGCAGGCGACGAGGTGCCCGTCGCCAAAATCGGTAAAGCGCTGCGGTACTCTCTGATAGCCGATGGGTTTGATCGGTTCTGGTCTTATCGGCATTGCGCTGGTGGCTCGGGGTTGCCGTCTTTGCTGAACGTCAGGTATAGGAACGGCGCTGAGCAAGTGCTGAGTATAAGGATGCTGCGGATGGTGCAACACTCGATCTCGTGGGCCGATCTCCACGAGCTGGCCGCCAAACATCACCGCTACCCGGTGGCAGATGCGCTCCACCACCGCCATATCATGGGAAATAAACAGATAGCTGAGCCGATAGCGCTGACGCAAATCTTCCAGCAGCGTCAGCACCTGCGCCTGTACTGAAACATCCAGCGCGGAAACCGATTCATCGGCGATGATCACTTTCGGGTTCAGCGCCAGCGCGCGGGCAATGCAAATGCGCTGGCGCTGGCCGCCGGAAAACTGGTGCGGATAACGCCGCATCGCTTCCGCTGGCAGGCCGACCTGCTGCAATAGCTGCGCCACCCGCTCCGTGCGCTGTACTGCGGGCATCTGCTCATGAATCAGCAGCGGCTCCCCAACCAGGTCGAAAATAGTTTTGCGCGGATTGAGCGCCGCCCAGGGATCCTGAAACACCATCTGCAAATCGCGGCGTACCGCTCTTAACGCCTCGTCCTTCAGGCCGTGCAGCTCCTGTCCGTTAAGCTGCGCGCTGCCGCTAAATGGCACCATATTCATCAGCGCTTTTGCCGTCGTCGATTTACCGCAGCCGCTTTCACCGACGATGCCCAACGTCTCGCCGGGGAAAAGATCGAAGCTGACGCCATCGACGGCATGGACTTCGCGACGCACGCGCAGGCCGTCGCCGCGCACCGGAAAGCGCACGCTGAGGTCGCGGACGCTGAGCAACGGTCGCGTCGCCTCGACCGGCGCCAGCGCGGGCGCCTGGCCCAGCACCGGTACCGCCTGCAACAGCTGGCGGGTATAAGCCGCCTGCGGCGAGGTAAACAGCGTTTTTGCCGGAGCCTGCTCCATGATTTTGCCGTGACTCATGACCAGCACATCATCGGCCATTTCTGCCACCACTCCCATATCGTGGGTGATCAACAGCAGGCTGGTGGAAAACGCCTGCTGCAGTTCGCGCATCAACTCGAGGATCTGCGCCTGAATAGTGACGTCGAGGGCCGTGGTCGGCTCATCGGCAATCAGCACCTGTGGCTGGCACAGCATTGCCATGGCGATCATCACCCGCTGGCGCATACCGCCGGAAAGCTCGTGCGGATACTGTTGCAGGCGCTTCTCCACATGACTGATTTTGACCGCGTCCAGCATCGTGCTGACCCGGCTGCGCCGTTCACGGCGGCCCAGCACTTCGTGGCGTTGCAGCGTCTCTTCCAGCTGCTGGCCCACCGTCATCAGCGGATTGAGCGAGGTCATCGGTTCCTGAAAAATCATGGCAACCGACTTGCCGCGCAGCAGCTGCATTTGCCGCTCCGGCAGGCTGAGCAAATCCTGGTTATCAAAAATAATCGCGCCGCCTGGAATCTGTGCCTCCTCCGGAAGCAAACCCATGATCGCCAGCGAAGTCAGCGATTTACCGCTGCCCGACTCGCCGGCAATGCACAGAGTTTTTCCCGGCCAGAGCGCAAAGCTGACGTCATCCACCACCCGCTGTGTACCAAACTGGATCGACAGGCGCTCGACCGAGAGCAGCGGCGCCGGAAATAGGACTGCTGACATAACGCTCCTAATTAAACACGCTGTTGGGAAAATAGAACGACACCACCCAGTTAGGCCGATCGACGATTTCGCTGATGCGCAGATCGCCGCACACGGAGCAGAGCATATAGGCCTCTTCCGCCGACATCCCTTGTTCGCGGCACAGCGCATCGATGGTATAGCTTACCGCGTCGCGGGCGGCGGTCATCAGGTCAGGGCCAATGCCGGTGAAGGCGCTGTAGCCGTGCCGATCCAGATGTTGGGTCACTGGGCCAGGGGTGGCGAAACGCGGCGTTTTCAGCGGCATATCTTTAACCACTTCCAGCTTCACCACCACGTCCATCGCGCTTTCAATCGCCGTGCCGCAGACTTCACCATCGCCCTGCGCGGCGTGGGTGTCACCAATAGAAAACAACGCGCCTTCTACTTCCACCGGTAGCCATAATGTGCAGCCAGCGGCCAGATCGCGAATATCCAGATTGCCGCCCACGCGGCGCGGCGGCACCACCGAATGATGGCCCGCGGCGGCGGGAGCGACGCCGAGGGTACCGGCGAAGGGTTTCAGCGGTACGCGGCCATATCGGCCAAAGGCGCAGGGGGTTAAGCCCTGGCGGTCATATTGCCACAGCGTCAGCGCCGGATCAGAAAACTGATCGGCCAGCAGGCCGAAGCCCGGGATATTCGCAGTCCAGCCAAAGCCGCTGGGACGAAAGGATTCCAGCGTCACCTTTAGCGCATCGCCCGGCTGAGCGCCTTCCACATAGACCGGGCCACTGACCGGGTTGAGCTTATCAAACGGCAGCGTTGGGATATCCGCTGCGGTAGAACCGGCGTTGAACCAGCCGTTAGCCGCATCCAGGCAGTGAAACTCCAGTTGGCTGCCGGAAGCTACGTGCAGGACCGGGCTCAGGCTGTTATCCCAGCCGAAATGATGTTGAGCATGATGAATGGTCTTCACCAGACAATTTTGGCACATCCTGACTCTCCTTTAAGCAGCGGCGCCGTCCCGGCGCCATCAAATTATTTCAGTCCGATATAGTCGTAGTTGACTGGTACATGCACTGGATCGACATACAGCGCGTCCTCGCCCCCCATGCGTGCGGAATGTACGGTGTAGCGCTTCTCGTTGAATACCGGCACCCAGGGCGCGTCATCCATTGCAGTGATGAAGATTTTGCGCCAGGCTTCAATGCGCGCGTCCTGCTGGTCGGGTTTCACCATGCTGTCCGCCGCGGCCGCCTGCGCGTCCAGCGCTTTGTTGCAGTAGCGCGCCCAGTTCCAGCCGCCCTCTACCGCCCCGGCGCAGCCGAGGATCGGGCCATAGAAGTTGGAGGGATCCGGGAAATCGGCGATCCACGCCATGCCGCCGGACCAGACCATCGGCGCTTGGCTGGCGGAGCCGCCCGCCGCAATCACATTCGCCTGCGCCAGGGATTTGATGCTGGCGTGGATGCCCACTTTGGCCAGATCCTGCTGGATAGACTGGGCGATACGCGGCTGCGGATCGGTATTCATCACGTACAGTTCGGTAGCAAAACCGTTGGGGAAACCCGCTTCGCTGAGCAGTTGCTTCGCTTTTGCCGGGTCGTAGCTGAAACCCTGATATGCCTTGTCATAACCGGGCATGGCGGGTGGCAGTGGCTGGTTGGCCGGCGCCGCGCGTCCATTAATGATGCGCATGATGCGATCTTTGTTGACCGCCATGTTCACCGCCTGGCGGACTTTGAGATTATCGAAAGGCGGCAGCGTGGTTTTCATCGTCACGTAGCCGGTCTGCAACTGGTCGCCGGTGACCATCAGGCCCTTATAGGCCGGGTTGTTTTTAAACGACAGAAACTGTGCGGGCGGTACGCCGTCGCCGGCAATATCCACTTCGCCTTTTTCCAGCCGCAGCAGAGCGACCGAGGGATCCTGTCCCATTTCGAACTTTATGTGATCCAGCCGCGGCACGCCGGCTTTAAAGTAGTTCGGGTTTTTGCGGAAGATCAGCTCCTGGCCCAGCTTCCACTCCTGGAGCTCAAACGCGCCGCTGCCGACCGGATGCTTGCCGAAGTCGGCGCCCCATTTCTCCACCTCCTCACGGGGAACCACCGAGGCAAAGTTCAGCGCCAGCACATGCAGGAAGGTGGCGTTGGGCTCTTTCAGAGTGATTTTTACCGTATGATCGTCGACGACCTCGATACCGCTCAGGGTCGTGCTTTTACCGCTGGCCTCCTCGTCATAGCCCGCGATGGGACTGAAGAACCCGGCGCCCGGACTTTGGGTTTTCGGGTTGACTGTGCGTTCCAGAGAATATTTCACGTCCGCCGCCGTGACCTCGCGGCCGTTGTGGAATTTCACCCCTTTGCGTAGCACAAAGGTGTAGACCTTGCCGTCCTCGGAAATGGCGTAGCTCTCCGCCAGGTCGTTCACCAACTCGGTGGTGCCGGGACGATAGTCCATCAGGCCGTCGAACAGGCTTTTGATCATCGACCAGTTTTGCCAGTCATAGCCAATGGCCGGATCGAGGGTCGCCACGTCGTTCTGGTAGGTCACCACGATATCGCCGCCGGTCTTCTCGTCAGCCTGCGCGCCATAAGAGAAACAGGCCGCGGCCACCGCCATTGTCAATAACGCATTTTTCATCATCTTCCCCTGCTACTTTTTGACATCAATGCGCGGATCGACCCACGGCAGCACCAGATCCGCAATAAGGTTGCCGCCAACAATGGCAACCGCTGACACGGTGGTTACCCCGACAATCACCGGGATATCCACCTGTTGAATCGCCTGCCAGGCCAGCTGACCGATACCCGGCCAGCCAAAGACCGATTCGACTACCACCAGTCCGCCCATAAAAATGCCGATATCAATGCCTATCATCGGAATTAGCGGCAGCACGGCATTCGGCAGCACGTGACGCAGCAGTACGCGGGTTCGGCCCAGCCCTTTGGCCCGCGCGGTACGGATAAAATCCTGATGCAGCACCTCAATCATCGACGAGCGCAACATGCGTGAATACCAGCCGCTGCCGAGCAGGCCGAGGGTTAGCGCCGGTAGCGCCAGATGGCTGAAGCCGCCATAGCCTCCCATCGGGAACCAGTTGAGTACCACGGCGAAAAGATAGAGAAAAAGCATCGCGGCGATGAACTGCGGCGCCGAAACACCGATAAAGGAGAGCGCCATCAGAAGCCGGTCCGCCAGCCCGCCGCGTTTTAACGCCGCCAGGGTGCCGAGGGCGATCCCCAGTACCAACTCGCAGAGAATACCCGCCGCCATCAGCTGCAGTGACGGCCCGATACGGGCGGAAACCAGTTCACTCACTTCGCTGCGCTGAATAAACGAGCGTCCCAGATCGCCGTGCAGCAGCCCCTGCAGATAACGCCAATATTGCTGATAAAACGGCAGATCCAACCCCAACTGATGGCGGATGTTTTCGACTACTTCCGGCGTGGCACTGCGCCCGGCGATTTGGCGCGCTGGATCGGCGGGCAACATAAACAGCAGCAAATAGCAGATCAACGTAACGCCAAGCAGGATCAGCCCGGCATGCAACAGACGTTTTCCCAGAAATAGCATTAGTTTCGTCCTTTTAAGCCGGGATCGAGGGCGTCGCGCAGGGCGTCACCAGCGATATTGAAAGAGAGCGACAGCAGCACAATCGCCGCGCCGGGAAAGAACACCAGCCAGGGAGCCGAAGTAAAATAGCTCTGGCTTTCAAAGATGATGTTGCCCCAACTCGGCGTTGGCGGCTGTACCCCCACCCCGAGGAACGATAGAGTAGCTTCCAGCAGGACTGTGGTGGAGATGCCTAGTGTGGCCCAGACCAGCACCGTTGGCGCCAGATGTGGAATTAAATGCAC